>CAYNEU010000527.1:0-1987 GCA_964396275.1 uncultured archaeon
ATCAGATCATCCTTCTGTATGGACAGAAATCCAATTTTAATTCTTTTTTTTTTAATTATTCTTCCCACTGATAAGTAGACTCGCAACATTCATTGCCTTGCATTAAGGTTTTATTACGTACTAATTTAAGCTTAGGATGGAAGGCTTTCGCCATAGTATAATCAGGATAACAGCACATAGCATAACCAAGACCAGGTTCATTTATTTCTAAGAAAGTTTTAGCCCAAAGACATTTAGTAAATTTGAATGTCAATTTATTAGGTGCATCTTCAGTAATAGTAAAATCGAGACAATGTTGCATGAATTCAGTACTCATTTGTTCTTTATACATTTCTTTAAATTCTTCAAAATTTGTAATGGGTTTCTTATTCTTTAATAGCCTTACCACCAAATTTTTACTTTTTTTCTTATAGAGTTCTTTAATTCTATCTAAAGCATTCATTTCATCCATGATTGGAGTTAAGGCTCTAACTATTTCAGTAATTCCACCAAATCTTGTTTTAAAATAATCTTGATAAGAAATTTCAAATGTTAGTTTTGATTTTTCATCAATATCAGGCATAATCTTAATCTTAGTTTATTCTATATTTTACTTATAATAACTTCTCTCTTATATCTTTGGATCATTAATTTATCTTAAACTGAGAAATAAACTTATTTATAGTAGTTGAATAGAATTTTTTATACAATAAATTTATTTAAAAAAAAAGAGATAGTAAAATGCGGAGTTCAGAGAAAAAAAATATTGTGAAACTAACAACTGTAATAGTTATAACTGTTATTGTTTTGACAATCTTTTCAATTCCGTTGATCAGTATTATAGCTCCCCTTGGAAATATACTTTTTCCAGGTTCGGGATTATGGAATGTTCCCTCGGAAGTTCCACAACAAGAAACAGTATATTTTCCCGGCTTAAATAGTTCTGTTACCGTGTATCGTGATGAGTGGGGTATACCACACGTATATGCTTCCAATGAAAATGATTTGAGTTTTGCTATTGGATATATTCATGCTCAAGATAGACTATTCCAAATGGATTTAGCACGACGAAATGTAAGAGGAAAGCTTTCTGAAGTAGTAGGTGATTTAGCTTTAGAGGAAGATAAATTTAATCTAGCGATGGGTATGGAATATTGGGCTAATCAAACCCTTCAAGATGCTATTAGAAGACAAGAGTTGGGAGAGATTGATTATTTAGATTCACTTTATTCCTATGCTGATGGGGTTAATTATTATATCAATACTCATCAAAATGATTTACCTATTGAATATGCTATGTTAGGATTCAAACCAGAAAAGTGGACACCCTTAGATACTATGTGTTATACAAAATATATGAGTAAAATGCTAACATGGCAATATGATGATTTATACAGATTACAAACCCTCGAAGCTCTCGGTGCTGCTAACTATACTGAAATAATGTCGATGTCAACCTATGGACAAATTCCGATATGTCCTAATTATGGTAAATTCAACGATAGTTCAGAGCTTACGTATAATGGTGGTCCTTTAAAAATCAGTTCAAAAGTTTTAGAAGAGGTTAATAACTTTTTGAGTAATATCGAGAATATCCCATCAGAAAAATCATTAATGGAACTTCAACAACAAAATGCTATAGGATCAAATAATTGGGTTGTTGATGGAATAAAAAGTAGTACGGGAAAACCAATTTTATGTAATGATATGCATTTAGCTTGGAATATGCCTGGAATATGGTATGAAGCACATTTGATTGACGAAAGTACCGGTATGAATTTTTATGGATTTATGCTCGCTGGTGTGAATGTTCCTATAGTAGGTCATAATGATTACGTAGCATGGGGTTTTACAAACACTGGCTATGATGTAATGGATTGGTATTACTATGAAGAGGTAGATGATGATCATTATATTTATAATGGTGTAACGACAGAGTATAATAAAAAAATCTATACCATAAACGTAAAAGACGAAGGATCTCAACAATTTACTGTTAAGCAAACAG
>CAYNEU010000528.1:0-5754 GCA_964396275.1 uncultured archaeon
ATATATTATCTTACTTTTTAATTATTGTAGTTCCAAACTATTAATTAATAACTCTAATAAAGGCGAGACAAGTATGGTTGAATTCTCTTCCGAAGATTGGCTTATTGGACTTTCAACAATGGGTATAGTAATTTTTGGTTATATAATAGGTTTCTTTTTCTTATACAAGTCAAGAAAACTAAGAATTAGGTTATTGACAATATATAGCATAGGTTTTATGCTAGCTGCGACAGCATGGCTTCCAATTGTGATCGAGTTTATTTCAGTTCTTTTAACAGAAAACAGTATAAATAAGGTTTTTTATGTATATCTGATGTGGATACCTGCTCCTCTCGCAGGGATTTTCATCTTTTATATTGCTGCAGAGTTTTTAACACCTAAAAAGAAGTGGTATGTTTTAATACCATATTTGGTATATAATGGATTTACTATGCTTGGAACAATTTTAAATCCATTGGGAGTTGTAATTTTTATAGAACCTCCATTAACAGGCTTTATTCACAAAGCAGGTCTCGATCCAGCTGGTTTCTCAAGCTTCTTTGGATTAGTTAATTTTCTTATACTTCTCGTATTTGCGGGATTCGGTTATTTACAAAAAGCTTTTAAGTCTAAAGGCGTAATACGTAAAAAGTTCTTCTTTCTATCAATATCAGTCATATTTGTAGTTGGATTTGGAATGTTAGATAGTTTGACTTCAGGGATTATTTTAGTGTTAGTAAGAATTGGTGCGATGTCTAATTTTATCTTTGCATATTTAGGGTTAAGACAAGAACCTGAAAGACGAATAAAACGAGTGAAAGTCACTGAAGAAGAGGTCTCTTTTCATAAGGAAAGAAATATCTGTTTAGTATGTAAAGGAAATGTGGCACGGACAAATTATATGTGCCCTAAGTGTAAAACTCTTTATTGTCTTAATTGTTTTCATGCATTAAGCGAATTAGAAAATATATGTTGGGTTTGTAATGAAGTACTAGATGAAAATAAGCCTGTAAAACCATATAAAGAAGGTGAAGAACCAGACATTCTTAAATTTTCTAAAAAAGAAACTAAAAAATAATAAAATTAATAAATTTCTTCCTCATTTTTTACCAAAAACGTTTAGTTAATAAAGATGCCTAAAGAAAAAACTCCAAAATTAGAAGTTAAAATTGAGGAATCCTTATTTAGATTGACTAAGCGACCAGAAAATATCACTGAGGAGGAAGTAACCTTTCATAGGGAAAAAATGATATGCCTCGCTTGTAAAAAAGGTGTAGCGAGGATAAATTATATTTGTCCAGAATGTAAGGCTCTTTATTGTATTAATTGTGCTGAAAAAATTAGCAAATCAGAAAATAAGTGTTGGGTTTGTAATGAACCGTTTGAAGAACAAAAACTGAATGACCCAGAATCATAGATAAAATATCTAAGATTGTTCTAAAAGAAATTTCATAACGATTTCATTAAATTCCTTAGGTTTCTCCATTGGAACAGCATGTCTGGCATCCTTAATCTCTATAAACTTAGCATTAGGGATTAATGCAGTGTATTCTTCTTTAACTGAAGAAGGGGCATAATCTTCATCTGATCCGATAATAAGTGTTGGAAATTTAATTTTATTAAGTTGATCTCGAACAGTCCAACCGAGTAATGCCCGCATTGCAGAGAGATAAGCTTTTTTATCATTTTCTGCCCATCTTTCTATTAATTTTGCGCGTAAAACTTCTTGTTCAGGTTTTATGAATAATCTAGGGGCAAGAACTTTACCCATTTTTTTCATTCCAACTAACTTGACTATGAATGTACGTTTAAACGCTTCTAATTTCATTTTAAATGAATCTACTGATATTTCTATACCTGCGTTCACAATTATAAGACTTTTTACCAATTCGGGATAATCTACAGCAAATTGAAATGCAATACCACCTCCTAAAGAGATCCCTAAAACATGAGTTGTCTTTATTCCCAATTTTTTAAGTAATTCAGCGATATCTTCAGCAAAAATCCGCATGCTGTAAGGACCTTTTGGTTTGTCTGTTTTTCCATGACCCCTAAGATCAATAGTAATAACTTGATATTTTTGGGCAAAAATAGGAACCTGCTCTTCCCAATCACGTGTGCTTGATCCTAACCCATGAATAAGGAGTAAATGTTCTCCCTTTCCAGTTATTTCATAAAACATCTCAATATCTTTAACCTTCTCTTTTGGCATAATAATATTGCTCAATAAATGTTTGATTAATAATGAAATAATATTAGAACTTTTAAAATGTTCGAAAAGTGCACCTCAAATGTTTAAAAGCAGACTTATTAGTTACTTTATAAATAAAATTTAAAATTAAAGGTAAATTTGAATGAATCTTAATGGAAATAAGATAAGAAATAAATTATATTCAATTTTTACGAGTATTTCTTCAATTCTAATCCTAATCTTTCAATATGTTCCTTGTACTGCTATATGGTTTGGTATTATGAGTGTTCCTTTAATCACTTATTTAAGTTTCTTTTTTCAATATCCTGAAATTCTAGTATATGATATAAGATTCTTTTTTGGTAGTTATGAACTATATATTACTCTATGTGGGTTCATATTTTTTATATGCTCTCTAATTTATCAATTAACTCACAGAAACCAACTAATTCGAACTGGACCTTATAAATACGTAAGACACCCTCAATATATCGCTTTAATCATTATGACTTTTGGTATGACTTTAATGGTTTTTCAAACTTACCCAGTAATGATATTTGACTTAAATATTGATAGGTATACTGTTATATTTCTAATTTGGATTGGTGAGATATTAGCATACCTTATTTTAGCTAAAATTGAAGATTATGCCTTAAAAGCTAATTATGGAGATGAATTTCTAGATTATGTTGATAGTGTACCATTTATGATTTCCTTTTTAAAACTAAAATTTATGTTTCCTTTTTTAAGACTAAAAAGAAATAAAACAAAAAGAAAATATTTTCCTTTAGACAAAAAGAAATCATGAATTTCATGCGACCGAAAAAATTTAATCTTTACTTACTAATAAAAACTTTACTGATAATTTCTTCCTTTATATTACTCTTAATTATTCTAACTCAAATAATTACTTCAGAACCTGATTCTTTTGGTTATGAAAGAATTTATATTACTGAATTGGTTATCATCTCTCTGTTAATCACATTTCTTTTTTTACTTTCTATTTTTGAAGTGTTTACTTTAAAAGAATATAAAGGGTACATTATAAGAAGGCCTCATATAAAAAATGGGAGTTCTTATTTAACCCTTTCAGATATATTCGAAAATGAAAACCGTTTGAATATATTAAGGCAAATTCTTAATAATCCCGGAATCCATCAAAATGAATTGCTACGAAACTGCGATCTACAAAAAGGACAATTACAATGGCATTTGGATGTTTTATTAAAGAATCGTATTATAAAAAAAGAAAAATATGGTCAATATACAATATATTTTCCAATTACATCGTCTATTGAATCTATTGAAAACTTCAAAAGTTTGCCAACAAAATCAGAAACTACTGAAAAAGTGTTAGATATTATTCAAAAAAATCCAGGAATTAATTCTTCAAAAATCTCTCGAATTTTAAATCTTTCACGTACTACAATAAAATATCATATTGATAAATTATCAGAGAATGATTTAATATATCTTAAAGAAAAAGGTCGAAAAATAGAATTATACCCGAATATGTAGAATATGATTATATTCAATAACTAAATAATATATTATATATCTTCTAAATTTCTCGGCTCTACTGAATTATTATTTCAATATTTCTTCTGGATTTTATCTGAATGAACTTTAAATTTTCTAATGATTAAATAGTCACCTTCTTACTTCCTTAATTCTGAAGATAAAGAATAGGTTTCAGATGCAATTTTTTGATAAATAGCTCTTAAGACAATTTCAAAAGCCTTATTTTCAATATTTTGAGGTACTCCTAAATTCTCTAGAGTCTCTATAATTTTTCCTGGCTTTTTAAGTTTAAAATCAATATTAAAGTCATTTTCTTTTAATTTTTTTTGCATATTAGATAATTCTTGAATAGAGATTTTTGGTATATTAAATTTAAATTCAATCTCATTCTTTAATGAAATTTCTTCTGATTTCTGATTACTTTTTGATGATTCAATTAAACTTAAATCAGTTAAAATCTTTTCTTTTGGCTTTCCTCTCAATTCCAACAATAGAAATGGATTGAAATCTATAACACGAGCAAGATATAGAATTATAGCCGCAATATGCTTACAGGGAATTGCTTTATCAGGACAAGAACAGGTTGCATTTAATCCTTTTGATGCATCCGGAAATAAAGAGTATCCACTCTCATTAAAAATAGTAATTATTTCTTCTGGTAAAGATCCTTCTAAAAGGTTTATTATATTGATGGTTTTATTTGTTAGTTTTTTTAGTATAATTCTCCATTCTTCTTCAAGGATGGTCTCAAATTTTATTTTTACACGATAAGGAGTCGGAGCAGTACCTTGTACTGTCGCAAAAATCTGACCCGGAATAATTGATAGATTATCAATTCGTCTTTTATCGTTTACATACTCAATTCCTCGTTGCATTCTGAAGGGACGTCCTATTTTTAAATTTGATTGAATCCATTGTTTTCCCCATGATGTCTTAGCAAAGTTAATAAGATCTCTTTTAATTTGTTCGACCTCCTCATGAGTACGTTGTCTCTCATATTCCGTCTTTCTTTGAGATAAAACTGATTTTTTTTCCTTAGATCTTCTATTTTCCATGAATTCTTTTTTTCGGTTATCTATTTTTATCACCCTTATTATTTAAGTACTTAATACTATCAATTCCTTAAGTTTTTCATCATCTAAATTAGAAATCCATGATTCTCCGGAGGATGTTATAATTTTTTCAGATAATTCACGTTTCTCTTCTAATAAAGAGTCGATTTTCTCTTCGATTGATCCATTTGTAACAAATTTATATACATTTACTACGGATTTCTGACCGATTCTGTAAGCTCTATCCGTTGCTTGTTGCTCTACTGCGGGGTTCCACCAACGGTCGAAATGGATCACTGTTGTTCCTTGAGTTAAATTTAAACCTGTTCCACCAGCTTTTAAAGATAAAATTAAAATCGGTGGACTCTCAATATCTTCAGATTGAAACTTATCTATTATTATTCTTCTTTTGTTTTCAGGCACACTTCCATGAAAATAGAGTATTTTGAACTTATATTTCCATTCAAGTGTCTTTTTTATTATTGATCCCATTTGTGTAAATTGGGTAAAAATCAGAACTTTCTCTCCATTTGAAATAACTTCATCAGTCATTTCTAATAATCTTACCAATTTATTCGATTGGGAAATAATTTGTTTTATTTCTTTATCTGATCTTATTGAACTGATATCTTTTTTTAAAAATTGATAAGGATGATTACAGATTTGCTTTAATTTAACTAATAAACTTAATATTAATCCTCTTTTCTGTCTATTATCAACAGATTTATCTTCAATCTTTTCTAATATCTCTTCTGTAAGGTTTTTATATAACTTTACTTGGTCTTCGGTCAATTCAATAATGATTTTAATTTCATTTTTTTCGGGTAAGTCCTGTATTATTGATTTATCTGATTTGACGCGACGCATAATAAAAGGAGCTAATATTAACTTTAAATTCTCAATAACTTCTTGATCTTGAAAGCGTTCAATTGGTAAGACAAATTTTTCTTGAAATTCTGTCCTGCTTCCTAATAGGCCAGGATTTAAAAAATTAAAAAGCGACCAAAGTTC
>CAYNEU010000529.1:0-2644 GCA_964396275.1 uncultured archaeon
GTCCCCAATCCATTAAACCAAAAGAAGTTTCTGGTTCAAAAGTGTATTCATTTTCGCCAATCTGAATTGATGCTTCAGCCGGCATCATGTTAATTTTATGATTATAATAAAATAGTTTAGGATCATCTTTATAACCAGTCACTACTACAGTATTATCCCATTCTGGTTTATCATCAAGAATAATAGTTCCTTTAATACCTTTATCCAAGAAAGTTGGGTCATCAATACTTAATATTCTCTGCTTTCCTTTTTTTTTAATTATTGCGCTAAATTTCTTTGAAGGAAATTCAAATCTACAATCTTCTAAAGAACTAAGTGGCAAGAGCTTAGATTTCGTAAAAAACTTAAATTGCCCTTTCCCTTCTCGTTCTTTCTTCTCAAAATCAAGCCACACATAACTCATCTGAGTGAGATATCCAATATCTCCGATTGTAAGTTGAAATCCAAATTGGTTGTTTAATACAGAGAAATGGTCCCATTCTTTAATACGAGACCACCCTTTTCCAATATCTTCTTTATTATACCTTAATATTGGTTTTCTTGCCCATCCACTCTGTACAAGGGAGCCATCTTTATTAAATAAATCTGAAGGTTCTGTTATTTCGTTTTGTTTTCCCATATTTATATTAAACCTATCATTTTTTTAATCCGATAGTTATTAAAGGATTTAGAGCAAAATAATACTTATTGTATAATACATAAAATTTTATTGTGAATTGAATGTCCACAGAATTTGAAAAAAATTTAAATAAATTTGCAGAAGTAATTGTAAAAATCGGTCTGAATATTCAACCTGGACAACGTTTACTGATTGGTGGACCCACTGCATATACATACGGGACACCTATAGAATTAACTCCTTTAGTAAGATTGATTACAAAAAAGGCATATCAAAGTGGAGCGAGATTTGTAGAAGTTTTTTGGGACGATGATCAACTACGGAAAATACGATTCCAGCATGCTCCACGAAATTCATTTGAAGAATATCCTACATGGCGAACTGATTGTCAATATAAATTTGGTAAAGAAGGAGATTCTGTACTTCTTTTTGCTGCCTGGAATCCTGATTTACTCAAGGGAGATGATACAGAATTGATGTCAACTGCACGTAATATGTATCTTAAACATCGAAAAACTTTCAGTGATTTAATTTCTCAAAGTGTAGTGAATTGGTCAGGAATAACAGCGCCAGTTGATGGTTGGACAGAAAAAGTATTTCCTGATGTTGCTCCGGAAGAACAAAACGCGAAATTTTGGGATGTAATTTTTGAAATATGTCGGGTGAAAAATGAAGACCCCATCGCTGCCTGGGAGGATCACATTAAAAAACTCGCAGCTAGGAGTAAATATTTGAATAGAAAGCGATATGAATCACTAAAATTGGTTGCTCCTGGGACAGATCTCATAGTTGGATTACCTAAAGGTCATATTTGGGGAAGTGCTCGATTTAAAACTCAAAGTGGTATTGATTTTGTAGGAAATATACCCACTGAGGAAGTTTTCACAACAACACATAAGGATAAAACAGAAGGTATTGTGACTGCCACAAAACCCCTACCCACTGATGTTATGATTAAAGATTTTAGTTTAACTTTTTCAAAGGGACAGGTCGTAGAAGCAACTGCAAAAAAAGGAGAGGATTATCTAAAGAAAATTCTTGAGACCGATGAAGGTGCTACACGATTAGGTGAGGTGGCACTCGTGCCGCATAGTTCCCCAATATCACAATCAGGATTGCTTTTTTATAATGTTCTAATTGATGAAAATGCTTCCTCGCACATTGCTATAGGTCGAGGTTTTAAATTTGCTTTGGAAAATGGTAAAGAAATGTCTGATGAGGAGTTTTCTGCTGTTGGTGGCAATATTAGCAAAACACACATTGATTTCATGATTGGATCAGATAAAATGGATGTAGATGGAATCTTAAAAAATGGAAAAATTGAACCAATTATGCGTAAAGGGGAATGGGCTTTTAAAATTTAAAACTCACTCGATTTTTTGGCATATATTATCAATTTTTTGGATTGTTCCATCAATAATTTCATCTGTATGAAGGATACACATGTAGAATCTACTTCCTGCTACTGATATAATCTCTTGATCAACCAGAGCAGCCCCCATTTCACCCATAAAGTCTTTCCTTTTTGGGAGTTCTCCTGCTTGTTTTGGATCACCCAAATCGAGTCCAAATAAGCAGCTAGTATGAAAATGAACTGTTCCTCCGTAATTATAAGAGAACCAAGGTAGATTATAATTTTCAAATACCTTATTTAATCCAGTAGATAATCTTGTGCCTGCTTTGATAGCTTTTTCTGTAGCGTTCGTCTCTTCGACTAATTTAATAGCATGGTACGCAGCTGCACATGTTAGTGGATTAGCTGCAATAGTTCCACCAGAATAAGCTTTTTTCCCTCCACCAACACCACCGGCACATACACTCATTACATCAGCTCTTCCTCCAATAGCTGCAGCAGAAGGAAAACCATGCCCAACAATTTTCCCAAATACAGAAATATCAGGAGTATATCCAAAATATGCTTGTCCTCCTCCCATATGTAGTCTAAAAGCACATACAACTTCATCTGAAATCATCAATGCTCTATTTTCATGACATAATTCTTCCACTTCTTTATTAAAACCGGGT
>CAYNEU010000530.1:0-8594 GCA_964396275.1 uncultured archaeon
TTAAAATTTTATAATTATTTTCATAATAATCACATATCAAATTAAGATAAATTTTACTTCTAATATCCTTTATATGTTCTTGTATTTTTAAAAGTTCTAATATATTATCTTCTAATGCATATTTATATAATTTTGAGCATATATTACCTAGATTACTTATACTAGAAACAATTCCACTATATTTTCTCTGATTTAGTGGTACTAATTGAAAAAAGCTTTGAAAATCTTCTTCTAATCCACAAATAACAGAAAAATTTTTGTTTAAAAGTTGAATATAAGATTTACATTTCTTAATATTATAAAATGAATCAATTAAACCTTTCAAATTAGTGAATTCCATTAAATTTTGCAACAAATCTGGTTCGATCTCATTTCCAGCAAATTGGAGGGGATTATTTATCAAATAAATCTGATTTTTAGGATTGACTGAACCTAAAATATTTTCAAAATAAGATTTTATAGTATCTGTAGGCTTTTTTTCTGAAATAGGAGGAGAGAGCATAAAATTTAGATCTTCGAATTTTTTACCTAAATTTTCAATCTGATCAATAATATCATCTACTTGATTACCATAAATTCCAACAAGTATAGAGACTTTTTTCTCTGTAATTTCTTCTGCAATTTCGATAAGTTTTATTTTTTCGGTTATTG
Organism: uncultured archaeon; assembly: GCA_964396275.1. Lineage (GTDB taxonomy): Archaea > Asgardarchaeota > Lokiarchaeia > Sigyniarchaeales > SOKP01 > Loki-b32. The sequence continues at coordinate 652 of CAYNEU010000530.1, forward strand.
AAAATAACTCGCCATCACCAGTGTTTCCAAAAAGAAGCAGACAATTTGCATCGTTTGTAAGAATATGTCGAAGAAGAAGAGAATTTAAACTTTCGATTATTTCAAGATCTTTATTATAAAACGTTAAAGTATTGCATATAACGCCATTAATTTGTGAAATTATAGTCTCCTCTTTTATAAATCAGAAACAAAATTGTATTTCATTTGCGTTTAATGAATAATAATCTTTATGGTTTAATATGATTTTTGTAGATTAAGTTCAATAAGAATAGACTTAAAATTTTATAATTATTTTCATAATAATCACATATCAAATTAAGATAAATTTTACTTTTAACGTGATGAAGGGTTTAAAATTTTTTGTAAAATAGATGATATAGATATACCATTAGTTTCCACTGGAACTTCTCCGTTTATAGGTGCTGGACAATTCGGATTTAAAGCATTTGAATGGCGTAGGAAATTTTTGAATAATCCAGATGCAATTTTAGAGATTTTAGAAAGTAGTTATGCAAAAGGGGCACGTGGCATTGAAGTGATACCAAGTGGAAAAATTTTAGAAGCAGCATATATGATGAGTGAAATACATAGTGATTATGTGATAATGGGATCTACATATCCAGGTAAAGATCCAGGAATTGATGCATTAGTTAAAATTGGAGCAAAGCTGATTTTTGTACATGGAATGATTTCTGATAAAAAAGGATTAACTTTATTGAGACTTTTAGACGATATCTCTAATTATAATATTATTCCAGGCATCGCAACTCATGACCCCATTCCAACAATTCAATACTGCTTAGAAAATTCATTAAATGTAAGAGCGTTTTTGATACCATTTAATAAAAATGGATTTTTAATGGGGAACGCGAAAGAATTAGAAGAACTTGTTGATAATACAAAAAATTTTTATTTTATTGGAATGAAAACTCTAAGCGCAGGGGAAATTAAACCAGATATTGCATTTGATTATATTTCTAATCATAATATATGTGCCGTGACAATTGGTATGGTTACTACGCATCAAGCAGAGGAATCAACTAAAACTGCTCTAAAATCATTAAATGGTAAATAAAAATAAAGGTAATATTTTAGCCTATTATGTTCTAAATTTTTTTAGAATCTTTAAAAATATCAAAGATATCCATTTCGTAGTCTATAGTATCTTCTGGCAGTAAATTTGGATCCTTTATAAGTCTAGCTAGATAATATATCTTTGCTCCTCTCTCAAGGTATTGTAATACGGTATATGCTCCATCTAAATGACTACCACAACATAAATTTCCGTGATTTGCTAGTAAAACTGCATTTCTTTCTTCTAATACTGCTACTACTCCCTCTGCTAATTCTTTTGTACCAGCTTCTCCATAATCAGCGCATAAAACTTCACCACCAATATAGGGTACAAATTCTTCAAAAATAGGGGGAATTGTTAGTTTTAACGCACTAAGAACGGTAGAATAAATACTATGAGCATGGATAATTGCATTTACATCATCTCTTTTTTTGTATATACTTAAATGCATTTTTTTCTCAACAGAAGGATTCCTTTTACCTTCTATAACTTTTCCTTCCATATCAATTATTAGAATGTCTTCAGGTGCCATTTCATCATAACGAACATTGCTTGGAGTTATTAATACAAATTGCTTATCTTCATCTTTTATTCTCACGCTGACATTGCCCGCAGAGCCAATTACATGCTTTTCATTTAATAATTGTTTGCATAAATCAACAATTTCCTTTTTTATTTTATCAACCTTATTATTGTATGGAGAACTCTTTACCTCTCCTTCTTTTAATACTTCTGGATTCATAATGTATTGAGGTCGTTCACTGTTTAACCATTTCTTCAATTCGTTTAGCAGAATTTCTGATTGCCTTTTTATTACTTCCTCAGTATCCCCTCCAATATGAGGTGTGATTACTGCATTTTTTAATCCAATGAATTCATTATCCTCATCAATAGGTTCAAGAGGAAAAACATCCAGAGCGGCACCACCTATTTTTTCCTCTTCTAGAGCATTTCGTAAAGAATCATAATCAAAAATACTCACTTTTGAAGTATTAATTAAAAATTCTGTTTTTTTCATCATTAGAATTCGCTCTTTATTGATGAGTTTCTCATTTTCATCAGTTGCTATTGTATGGATTGTAATGAAATCAGCGGTTTTCATTAAATAATCAATTTCAACTCTTTTACCATATAGTTTAATAATTTCTTCGTCTACATATGGATCATATATTAAAAATTCTACTCCAAAGGGTTTAAGCCTATTTGCCACTCTTCTACCAATTTGCCCTAAACCAATAATTCCAATTATTTTACTTTTTAATTCAATACCTTGAAATTTATTTAAATATTCAACATAGTCTTCAAATTCAACTATTTCAAAGTCATCAGAATGAATTACTCGATCAACGTTATGTAATTTTCGAGCTAGCATCAACATTAAACCTATTGTTAATTCTGCTACAGCATCAACATTTCTTAGTGGAGTAAAAAGAACAAGAATATTATTTTTAGTCGCAGCTTTTAAATTAACATTAAACGGATCGCCTCTACATGATATGATAAGTTTTAGGTTGGTTTTCTCAAATAAATCTTCTTTCTTTAAATCATCAGCTTCAGTTATAAAAATATCATAATCTTTAAGTTTCTCAACAAGTTCTTTTACATCAAAATATATTATCCCCGTTTCTCTCCATGGTTCATACGTTATTTCTATTAATTTTTCTAATTCATTTAAACAATCGTTTGTGATTTTTGCTGTTATTAAAGCTTTCATTATTAACACTCTTTTCTATAAATAAATTTACATTTATTTGCAATATATTAAAAATAAATATTCAATAAAAAAAACTTAGTTAAAACATTAAACTTCGAAGTTTCATCAAATTTCTTATATTTCCTTCTACTATTTTTATTTTCCCATCAGAATATGCTTTAACAGCACCTAATTCTTTGTTAAATAAATCTATCATTGCTTGTTCTTCTGAAAATTCAATTTTTACTGGTGCTGTGTCATCCCCACTCTTATCTTTTATTTCAATTCCCTCATCTTTATTAATCAAGAATAATACTTTTCTGTCAGTATCTGAGAATTTAATTTGGATAGAATCATTATATTTAGCCAATTTATTTCTAACTTTTTCATTAGTATTATATCTATTCTTTATTTCTTCTAAACATTCTTCAATTTTCTTAAACTCTGCCATCTTTTTCACATTTTAATTAATTATATTAGAATAAAATTAATTGCTAGTGTAGTATATATAAAAAAAGTATAAAATGTAATAAACTATCCATATAAAACCTTTAAATCCATTTGTATCAAATAAAAAAAATTTTGAAAGATAAAAACAATTTTTAATTGATCTAAATTCATATAGTATTAAAGCATTTGAATAAAAGTTTTAAATTTAGAAAATCTTCTGAATTATCTTGAGAATTAATGATTTATTTTTTGAATTTTCAAATGAAGGTCGATTTGCGGTTTTCAAGAGTTTATATATGGGAAGAAAAAAGCACAACCAATTAGAAAAAGATTTGAATATTAGAGGATCTGAAATTTCTCGACATTTAAAGAGGCTTATAGAAAAAAACTTAGTTAAAAAGACGATGGATAATAGGTATACTATTACTAACATTGGTAAAATGTTCTTAGATGTATTAGAACTTTTTGAAGTGTCTTTAAAATATGAGACTTTTTTTAATAATCACGATATCAACAATTTCCCCCTAAATTTAATCCTACAGTTAGGAAAATTAAAAACAATAAAGATTAAATTTGGGACAATGCAGAATATAGAGCTATGGTCGGAAATGATTAAAGAATCAGAAAATTTTATTTTTGCAATCTCAGATCAATTTCAGGATTCAATACTACCCGCAGTTGAACGGAAAATTAATAATTTGTCTATTAAGATAAAAGCTCTAGTTGATAAAAATGTGTTAGAATCAAGGGGATATGAAAAACTAGAAGATCACCATGCATTTTATCAAAAGATAGACATTTCACAGAATATTCGTATGTTAAAACAAATTTTTTTCTGCCTTTTGGTTTCTGATAAAAGTGCGGTACTATTTTTAAGTAGAGAAGGAAAAATTGATTATAGTGAATGTTTATATGATAATAATGAGGACTTTATAAACTGGTCTATAGATTTATTTGATTGGTATTGGAAAGAAGGGGTAAATATTGAATCAGTTATAAAGAAGAGAAATTCATAAGATTTTAGATTAAATATTATAATTTGGATATCTTTCTCTTTAAATTCTTCCATTCCTTGAAGATTTTTTTATATTTAATTGATATCTGCGTTTCAACTGAGAATTTTTCGAACTTTATCAAACTATCAATAATAGTACTATAATCTTGATATAATTTTAACCCAATTAAGGTATTTATTGCACAACCAAGGAACGCAGAATCTTTAAATTTAGGAACATAAATCTCTTGATTGAGAATATTTACTAGGGTCTTACAAAATTCATAAGATTTAGCCATTCCCCCAGAACAAAATGTTTTTATTTCTGATGGGGCAAATTGAAGTAAAGCTTGAAAATTTTCAAGAATCCCAAAACAAATACCTTCAATAGCACTTTGAGCAAAGTTTTCTAATTTTGGCAATTCCTCACCAATCATGCTAGGTGGCGGAAAAATAAATACCCCTCGCTTGATCGATGTTTGACTTTTAATTGCCATGAGCTCTGGCCCCAGAAATGCAAAAGTAGCCCTTGCTCCAGGTTTATTTTTACTTAAAAATTCATCCATAATTTCATTTGCGTCTCTCTTAGAATCTGAAATAAACGCATTTTTGAACCAATCATACGCCCTACCCGTACCTCCAGTACTAGCTTCAATCAACCATTTATCTTTTATTACATGACAGTTTGTCCAAAAATTTAAGTTGGGATCAATGATTGGTTTATCAATAACTAAATGTATTGGCGCAGTTGTCCCTAGACTAATTCCGATATTTCCATCCTCAATTACACCCATACCTAATAAATTAGCCTGAGTATCTCCACATCCTTTTATTACCGGAAGTATTTGTTGATTTATGCCGAATTCCTTTGTTAAGTCTATTTTTATGTCTCCAATAACTGTGCCGGATTCAATAATTTCGGGAAGTATTCCAGGATTTATGTCAAAGGCTTCAATAATTTCAGAACTCCATCTTTTTTTAGTAATATCAAAAAGGAGAGATTCTCCGAGAGAAGTATAATCTGTGTAAAACTCTCCAGTAAGTTTATAGACAATCCAATCATCTAACATTAAAATTTTACCAATTTTTTCATAGTCTACTCCTTTCTCTTCTTTAAACCATAACAAGCGAGCTAGTGTGAACATAAAGAATGGACTATGTGCCGTTATATTGAATAATTCTTCTTCTGAGAATTCATCTTCGATGAGATAGGCCGAATCAATACCTCTCATGTCAGTGTTAGGGCCTCCATAAATCTCATTTCCTTTTTTATCCAAGAAAACTGTTGCCATCCTTTGTCCACATGAAGATATACCAATTATTTTTTCAGGTTTATTTTCTTTTATAACATTTTTTATACCAAATTTAACTTTATTCCAAATATCCTTCATATCAAATCTCTTAGCAAAACCATTAATATCCTCATCAACGGTCTCATATTCTTGAACTGAAACAGTTTCTAACTCCAATTTATCAGAAATTATACCAACCTTAATTTTCTTAGAAGAAATATCAACTGAAAGTATTTTATCTGAATTTTTCATGAGCATTTATCTCAATATAACATTTTTAAGCTTTAATTTTCATAAAAAAGATATGTATGATATTTAAGTAAAAATAGTATATTAATTAAGATATTTTCTTATTACTTCACCACGTGGTTCTTTCTCCTCAAAAAGAATAGCTTGAAAAGAGTAAATATTAGTACCTTTAGTTTTCCAAGCATTACTTTCAAGCCAAGCTTTTGAACATGTTTGAGAAATAAAAGTTTCAACATCCCAATTTCTTCCATGATCAATAGGAACTTGAGGAAGAAGTAGACCTCTTCTCATTCCTTTCTCTACTATAAGCCCATCTCTTCCAATAACAATTTTATCGAGGTATTCTTTTGGATCATTTACTTCAAGCAATTTTGGCGGAGTTAAAATTGATAATTCAATAACTAATTTATCCATCTCATCCAGAGATACAGAAGGAAATCTTGGATCTTCAATTGCTGAACTTATTGACACACGGTGGATTACATCATATAAAGAATAAGTAGGTTCAATATAACCGATACATCCCCTTAGAGGATTACCAATTACGTTATATTTATTTAATGTCACAAATGCACCATATTTATCAGAAAATTTCTCTTTTATTACATCTGTAATGGGAATCTTTCTATTATTTTTTAAAAAAAATTCAATGTTATCTCGTGCAAATTGTATTAACATTTTACCATCTTCTTGGCTAAATTCATCATTATCCGGCATTTTAATGTTTCCTTAATCATTAAATTTAAGTATAATTATACTCTTCAGACATATATATTTTATAGCACACGTTTAATAATTTTTCCACTTGGAATATTATTTTCATTATTGATTTCTATCCCCCGTAAAAAGACTTTCCAAATTTGAACATTTGTGATAAAGTTCTCATATGGAGTAAATTTTGCTTTGGTTTTAAAATGTTGAGGATTAATAGTGTATTCTGGAATTTTATCAACAATTAGTAGGTCAGCACAATATCCTTCTTTAATAAAACCCTTGTTGTTTAAATTGAAGATTTTTGCTGGATTTTCTGAAGCTGCTTTAACAAATTTTTCTAAAGAAAGTTGATAATTAAATATCTTATTGATAATTAATAAGGGATATGTTTCAAACCCTGGGAATCCAGAAGGTGCATTAAAATAACTCTCAGATTTTTCTTCTAATGTGTGTGGGGCATGATCTGTTCCTATTAATTTTATAGCCCCTTTTTTTAGCTCATTAAACAAAAATTTAGAATGTTCCTCTTCTCTTAAGGGAGGCAGGACTTTTCCAAAATTCTCATTGGTTAATATGATCTTATTAGACAAAAGTAGATGATGCGGTGTAACCTCAAAAGTTATTTTTAAATTTTTATTTGAATTCTGTGCTTTTTTAATTATTAGATAACTTTCAATACAACTTATATGACAAAAATGAATTATTGGATAATTTTTAGGATTTAAATGATTAACATTAATGTATTCTTTATAATTTTCAATAATAAAATTAACGTATTTCTCTTCTGCTTTAACTGGATCCAACCTATTATGATATCTTAAAAAACTTTGGTTGCTTGTATTATATTCTTGTGTTATAAGCTCTTTTTCAGCCTTAGGTAAAGGATAAGATGCATGTATAAAAAAGGGAATTTGGTATCTAGATGAGATATCAAGAATAATTTGGATGTTATTTGAATCTTTCCAATCAGTTTCATTAAGAGAAGTAAGAGAATAAATCTTAAATCCTATAACTCCTAAATTAATGATACGTTTTATCTCATCTTCATCTATTCCTTTTGGGACTCCAGCTATGAATCCTACATCCACATAAATGTTTTTCTCTGCTTTTTTCATCCATATTTTAATTTGTTCTGAAGTAATTGCTGGAGGTTTTGTATTCGGCATATTGAAAATAGTTGTTATTCCAGAGAATGCTGCCGCTTTAGTTCCAGTTAAAAATGTTTCTTTTTCGCTCTGACCTAAATCTCGTAAATGGGAATGAATATCAATTATTCCTGGTAGAATTAATTTATTTTGGCAATCGATTTCTTTACCATCTTGATTCTTTTTGACTAATTTCTTAAATTCTTGGTCTTTTGGCTCAAATATTACATTTTCAATTACTCCGTTATTGATATATATAGCTCCCTTATGTGTCAAACCGTCATTATAAATCTTAGCATTTTTTAATATCATTTAATTAGGTTTTTATAAG
>CAYNEU010000531.1:0-2392 GCA_964396275.1 uncultured archaeon
TACAGTTCTTCTAGGGGTCATAGATGCTTCACATACTTCTTCAAGTAATCTAGGGAATTCATGTACTCTAATTGCTGCGTATAAAGCAGCAGCAATGAATCCATCAATTGATCTTCCCATTGTTAATTTCTTTTTAGCTACCACACTATAAATTTTCCAAGCAGTTTCCTTGATATATTCAGGGATATTCATCTTGGAAGTAAGCATCTTTAATTTTGGTTTAGCTTCCCAGAAATTTCGTTCGATACTTGAAATTAATGAATTTTGAATTTTGGATAATCTTGAGAACAAAGTTTTACCTTTAGCTCCAATAAGTCTTCCCTTAGAGTCAATTTTAGTGTTCGGGAGCATTGTTCTTGGACCAAATTCCCGCCACCTTGGCTCAGTACGTCTCCTCTTATTTACTTCTTCTACCGTATACGCACGTCTTTCATTTCCTACTAAATTCCTACTAACTATCATTCCGCAATTCAGGCATACATTATCTCCGTCTCTTGATTCAATACAAGGATTATTGCAACAACTTGCATCTGAACTAGGACTTAATTCCTCAGAATCCTTTTTTGTTGAACGTAGTCTGTCTTTATAGCTCATATTTGTTCACTTTTTATTGCTTTAATTTTTTGCGTCTGTATGAGTACTAATTAATATTAATACTGATCAATAAGCGTTTTATTCTGTGATTATAGTGATCAGTTTGGTATAAATTAATATCTATTTTAAATTATAATTTTAATATTTTTGTAAAAATATTTTGTTATTGACTATGTCTATTTAAGTCACTACATTATATAAATATTTAACTATACAAAATTGTGATATGTCCTCGTACGTACGAAATACGGGGATTTTAGTGGGATTTATAAAATATAAGTGTTGTTAAAATAGTGCTACTTTGGTCTAAAAGCAAGATAATATATGATGAAAGAAGATTAATTTTCTATTGAGATTTGAGCTAGAACTACTTTATTCGTTCAGCAAAGGGAGTACTTGAGGTCCATGGGGTAAAATAAGAATAGATGCATCCTTTCCTTGTCTTTTTAAGCAAATTTTCACTGCATCCTCAACAGTCTCAGCATATTTCAAGCCGATATTCCCTATCTCATTTTCCTTTAATTTAGAAATAACGAATATGTCAGCCTTCATAAGAACCCGAGCGAGGATCTGGATCTCCCATTGATCCGGAACGATAATATCTTTATTAAGAATTTTTTCATAGATTTTTTTGGGAGAATTTCCTGAAAATATCAGTTCCTTAAATTTATCTTGTCCAACTCCAATACCATCAGCACATTCATTTACCGATATAATTGCTCCTCCTTTTTTAACTGCCATTTCTCCTATTGCCATACTTTTTACAGCTTGATATAGATTAAGGTCTAGGGGATATCCTCCGTTTCCACATATTACTATGTCATATGGAGCTTTTATTTCTCTGAAGATGTGTTTTAACTGATAATTTACTAGTGTTTCGTGAGCTTTTTCGAAATTTCCAGCAGCTACTTGGACTATTTCATGCTGTTCGTTAATGCAAACATTTACAATAAAATCTACTCCTATTTTTCTTGAAATTTCAATAGAATTTTGGTGTAGTGGATTTTCTTTAAAAATCCCAAATCTAGCATAAGGAGATGCAATATTTTCAGCAGAATGATTATTTTGGAGGGTATTAGCTCCCGCAATTCCGGGAATTAATGACTTCCGCCCGCCCGCAAATCCAAAAAAAAAATGAGGTTCTACATATCCAGTTAAAATCTTCAAATCTGCTTCATAATAAAGTTTATTTATTAAAATTGGATGATTATCTGTTGTTTTTCCTATATTGATCAATGAATTTTCATCGGTTGCTATATGATCAACCACTCTTATCCTATTTAAAAGATTACGTCCCAAAATTCGTTCCAATTCCTCTTTACGGGAAATACGATGTAATCCTGTGGCAATTAGGATTATTATTTGATTGTCAACAATTCCATAATCGTTTAATTCTGTGATTAATGCTTCAAGAATTAAATGGGAAGGAACTGGTCTGGTGGCATCGCTTGCAACAATACATACTTTTTCTACATTTTTTTTATTTTTGATTATTTCTTTAAGTGTCCAACCATCTATTGGTTTATTAATTGATTCCCTAATTTTTTCAATAGGATTTTGAATTGGTTTTTGGTCTGAAGGATGGAATATGGTTACATTCCAATCTGGATTAATGTTTATTTCAACACCTTCTTTACCATAATCTAATTTCATAACCCATCACTTTTTTTATGAACAATTTCTCTGGCTTTTTCAAAAATTTCAATTGTATTAACTCCAGCGGGACATTTAATTTGACAGAGTCCACATAAAGTACAAGCATGTAAAACATCTAATATTAAATCATTTAACTCTAAAT
>CAYNEU010000532.1:0-2630 GCA_964396275.1 uncultured archaeon
TTTTTTATCAAATTCTTGCATAAATGTGGCTAATTTTTCAATACCTTTAGGAAATTTAAAAAAATTAAAACTGGCATGTATCTTAACTCCAATGAAACCTTGTTTAAAATGATTTTCTAAAATTTTATAATTATCTTCTTCTTCTTCTGGGCTTAAGTTTGGATTGAACCAGAAAAACTTATAAAATCTAGTTGGTGCTTTATTCGCAAGATCTATTACATCTTGATGAGACAATTGTCCTCTTGGCATCATATTTTTAAAATCATTTAAATATTTTGAGAGATTTTCTCCTTCATTTACATCAGAAGCATATTCTTTTTGCTTATTGAGATATTTAGCTCTATTAATTGTGGTTATAATTGCTTTTTCTACATTGTAATGGTCCATATAACTTATCACATCTTCAAAAGGTGTAAGAAATATTCCATAAGTATGAAGATGTGCATCAAAAATCTTGAAATCATTGGTAGAGATCATAATAAATCTCTTAAAAAAAATAATAAAAAACTTATAAATTTTTAATTTTTTCTAAAATACTTACTCGATTTTTTTCCCAGTATTTATCAACTGCTTTTTTCACGGCTCTTTTAGCAATTTTTTTTACAACAGTTCTCCTCATTGCTGCTCCGAGAACATTCATAACTTTTTCAACCATTAGACCTTTAACTATTCCCTCAATAGACTCACCTTTAGAAGCTTTTTCAAGCCATTTATCAAATATTTTATCAACATTCGTTTGAATCTTCTCTCTTATTTCTGAAGGAATCTCTTCTTCCATTACTATCTCACTCTAAAAATTTTATATGAATGATAATAATTTAAGCATATAAAATTATACAATTAGATAAAAAAGAAAAGATCCATTTAAATCCTAAAATTATGGATGAAATTTTATAAATGTACCATTTTGATATTCATTAAAGGCAATACGTAATTCTTCTTCTGTATTCATTACAATTGGTCCACGCCAAGCAATATTTTCTTTTATTGGTTTTCCAGAAATTAGTAAGAAACGGACTCCATCTTCAAGTGTACTAATCTTTACTGTTTCTCCATCTCTGTAGATTACTAAAGTTTCTTTTCCCAATATTTCTTCTTTTTTATCATCGAAATATCCCTCGTCTTCAATTATATATGCAATAGCATTATAGCCCTCTCTTATTGGATGGTTGAATTCCGAATGTGGACTTATCATGACATCTAGATATTCAGGATCAGTAATAATATCTTCCACAGGACCTTTGACTCCGTTAAATACACCAGAGATAATCTTAATTTTGATTTTATCTTCATTTAATGAGATTTCTGGAATTTGAGAACTTCTAATGTCTCGATACCTAGGTTTCATCATTTTATGTGAGGCAGGAAGATTTGCCCAAAGCTGGAATCCCCAGAGTAATGTATCATGTTTATCTTTTTTAGGCATTTCTTGATGTATAATGCCAGATCCAGCCGTCATCCACTGGACATCACCTGCTTCTATAACACCACCATTACCTAGACTATCACCATGTTCAATTTTACCATGTAAAATATATGTAATTGTTTCAATACCACGGTGAGGATGCCATGGAAATCCCGCTAAATAATCTCTTGGATCATCAGAATGAAAATCATCAAGAAGTAAAAAAGGGTCTAAAGATGAATCAGCATATCCAAAAGCCCGTTTTAATCGAACACCAGCACCTTCAAAGGTTGGTCTACTTTTTAAGGTTACTTTAATCTTTCTTATTTTATTCATAATATTTAACACTTCAGACACGTAATTATTTCTTTGCCTTATAAAAATTAAATTCATTTCGAATTAAGTAAAAAAATCATAAATCATAACCACTTAATAAAAGCACTTAATTTAGGATACGAATTAATCTATTCTATGTTAAATCATAGATTAATAAATGCCCCCAAAAAACCTAAAAAGTTTGTAAAAGCAGCGATCGAATTTTTAAACAGACATGCGAAGAATAAAAAAGTTTTTTGTGCTCTATCCGGAGGTATAGATAGTTCTACGGTATATCTTTTATTAAAAGAAGCGAAAATTAACACAATTCCTGTATTTATTGACCATGGCTTAATGAGAATAATTAAGGATATCGAAGAACGAGAATATATACAAAAACTATTTCCTGATGTAAGAGTTATAGATATTAGGAAGGAATTTCTTCCGAAAATATATGGTGAGGGCGATGCCGAAAATAAGCGAAAACTCTTTAAAGCAGCTTATTCAGAAATCATAAGTAAAATAATTCGTGAAGAAAGCTGTGATCTATTAGCAGATGGAACTATACTCCCAGATATTGAGGAAAGTTTTGGGGTTAAAATTACTGATTTGAAAGAAACTATGAGTCTTGAGGAAGAAAAAGAATTAATGGAACAACATTTTGAAGGGTTTGTTAAAAGTCAACATAACGTTGAGATTGAGTATGATGTGGAAGCAACTATTCAACCTGTTGCTAGCCTTACTAAACACGAAGTCCGTAAGATTCTTGAATATTTTAAGATGCCACAGGAGCTTGTTTATAGAAAAGCATTTCCTGGACCAGCGCTTTCAGCTAGGATTATAGGACCAGTAACTGAGGAAAACCTTGCATTTGAGAAAAAAGTTCATGATCTTATAGAATCTTCAGTTG
>CAYNEU010000533.1:0-1893 GCA_964396275.1 uncultured archaeon
TATGTCGATGGAAATGAGTGGGAAGGAAAATCTGAAGTGTTGGGTTATGTTTTTACTCCTATAGATGCGATGCTTACTGGAGCAGGATATTCTAGAACTATTGGGTATCAAGAAGTAAAAAGATTTGGTATTAAAGAAACAAGAAAAGACGAGTTAAATCAAGGAAAAATTTCATGTTGGTTAGAAAGATTTGAAGATATATGGAAAAAAGAAGGAATATGGGGATTAGATGAGGTTGGAAATCCAAAGATTTTAAAAAATGAATATTTTCTTTATAGAAATGGAGATAAAATTGAGTTCTACCGAGATTATTTTTCTCCTTTCTTAAAAACTTATGCTAAAGCAATCCGAACAGTATTTTCAAATGCAATAATATTTCTTACAGGTCCTATGGAAAATGTGATGAAAGGAGAGGCATTTGAATTAGATGTACCACCTAATAGTGTACATGCAGCCCACTGGTATGATGTAGCAACAACTGGAACAAAAAAAGCAATGCTTAAAGCTAATTATAACCTAATTACAGGATCTCCAGTCATCGGTAAAAAAAATGTTAAACAAATGTTCATTTCACAATTAGAAAATATTAAAGATTACTCTAATTCTTTTTTTAGGGGCATTCCTACTATAATTGAGGAATTTGGATTACCTTTTGATCTTAATAATAAAGAAGCTTTTAAGAAGTTTAAAACTGAACCGAATGAAGCCTGGGAAACGCATATAAAAGCATTAAATAATTATTATAACGCCTTAGATGCTAACCTATTGCATGCATTACAATGGAATTACACCCCCGATAACACCAATTTATGGGGCGATCTATGGAACTTAGAAGATTTGTCCATTTTTAGTATAGATCAAAAGATTAATCCAGATGATATTAATAGTGGTGGAAGAGCAATTAAAGGATTCTGTCGCCCACACTTCATTCGTTGTACTGGCATTCCAAAAAAAATGGATTTTCAAATGAAAGAAGGATTCTTTTATTTTGAGTTTGACGGCAATGTTTCCATAAATGGTTCAACAGTTCTATATATTCCAAAAATCCATTATCCTAATGGTTATAATATAAACATATCTGAGGGCGAAGTACAAAAAGATGAAAAAAATCAATTAGTATCTATAATCATAAAAGAAAATGGAGTCCATACAGTAAAAATTACAAAAATTTGAACTTTTCTTAAATAATTAATATATCCTTTAATCCCAGTTCAGATTAGTATAATTTATTTGTGTTACCTCTTCAAGTCCTTCTAAAATACTTCTTGTTCCTTCTTTTTTATAAACATCCATTAATTCATCCATCGAAGTCATTCTTCCATTTTTAGCAGATAGGTATGCTAAGAGAACTACCGCAACCCCTTGTCGTGCCTCTTCTGGAGTAAATTCTGGTTTCTTATCTTCTAAAATACATTCAGCAAAATATGCATCTTCATGGCCCATAGATATTTTATAATAATCAGGAAAAGGTCCGTGTTCAATCTTAGGACTATAATATTCTCCTTTTACGTCAGCTTCAGGATGAGAGGAAAGTATCTTAACAGGGTTCTCCCAGTCATGGTCTTCAAAAATGGTTCCTTTTGTTCCATGCAATTCTGTTTTATTTGTAAGCGGATGTACTGTACTAGAGGAAATATCTACAGTCACAATAGCTCCACATTTATAACGTAATAGAATTATGGCTGTATCTTCTCCTTTATTAGGGGGTGATTTTAAAGTCTTACTCAACCAGCATTGAGCCGAATCTACTTCTCCAAGAAACCAATTTAGCATAGTAAATTTATGAACTCCCTGATCAGAAACTACACCACCGCCGCCTTTTGTGTAAGTAAAATTCCAACCATCATCAAAAAATTCCGATGCAGCATAAGCACCTTCATAAGTTCGACCAAG
>CAYNEU010000534.1:0-4031 GCA_964396275.1 uncultured archaeon
TTCTCCAGTAATTTTTTATATTTTATTAATGAATTTCCCTTCTTATATTCATTTTTTAAGATCCATCTATACAAATTTAATAGTTTATAACATCAATATTCATAATTTCGAGTAGATATTAATAATTAAAGTAGATGATTAAATTTTAGGAATTTTTTTTAAATCTTGCCCACAGACATGGCAAAATTCCATATCCACCAGTACTAGTGTGTTACAATTAGGGCAATTATATAATTCGTTTTCCTTATCATCCTTTTCGAGGTATGATAATTGTTCAAATTCTTTCCTATATTCTGGATCTTTTATTAAAATTGATCCATCCGTATTAACTTCAATATAATTACTAATTCTATCATATTTTTTCATATAAAATATTATGTGTAATATTAAAAGCAGTATTGTTAAAGATACAGAAACAATCGATATAAAAATTGTAAAAATAATTAGTGATGGACTTATTTTAGAATCATATATAGTCCATGTATATAAAAAAAATGTCGAAATACAAAATATACAAAAAAAACTATTTTTTAATTTTAGATACCTCAAGATTCTTTCGGATTTGGCTAATTCCTTTTTACAATTATCGCAGACAGGGATTTTAAAATAAATTGATTTAAATTTCCGAACAAATAAAATTCTTGTATAAATAAAATCATTTAAGTGAAGATCTTCTTTTTTACATTTTATGCATTTATTCGGGAATTTTATCATTAATACTCATTTTATTATCTATTAGTTAATTTCTTTTAAGGATCGTTCCGAAAGGGATGCCGTGCGCTTTCAGCATTCTCAATAGCATCATCTATAGTTGGTAATCCTTCCATTGCTTTTCTTATTGAATTACGTGTTGCTTTATAATTATTGATAAATATTCTTTTTCTTGCACTAGCACTAGGATGAACAAAAACATTTACAATTATTACGATATCTTCTGCTAATTCTTTCGGAAGAATTCCATCCTCAACGCATTGTATTACTGCTTTAGCGATAGCAGCTTGAGCGGGACCATAAGTCAAACTCGCATGACGTAAAGAAATTGGCCGAACTGTAGGAATCATAATTGTAGGTGGCTTTACTTGCATATTAGGTTCAAGTATAACCTGAAGACCTTCACGTCCATCTTCTGGATTTGCTAAAGCTTGAGCATAAGCATTACCAACGGGCCCATCTTTTTTACCAATTAATAGATCAATATGTGCTAGTTCTGCACGATCCCCCACAAGAGATTCCCCTACTTTTAATTCGAAATCAGTAATTATCTTGGGTGTAATTCCAACAGCATAAAATCGACTTGTAAGGGATTTTTCTCCAATTTCAAATTGGATTTCTGTTTTTTCAATCAATCCTAATTTTTCAAGTTCAACACGTAATTCGTCTTTTATTTCATATGAAAGAGTATCACCTACAATAATAGGTTGGCGCGTTTTACCCACTGGAATTTTCATTATATTTAAACAAGATTTCGCTCCTAAAGCCCCAGAATTTATTAAAAGTCTAGCTAATTTTTGAATTTTTTTCTGAAGAATTTGAGCTTCTTGTAATCGATTATTTTTCACATGTTCATATATTTCAAGCCAAATTTTAGGAAAAACATTTGCTGAACCTAAGATACACCCAGCAGCACCTCCAGCTAAAGCACCCAACACGTTTTCATCCCATCCGATGAGAACTGAAATTTTATCACTAACCTTTTCTAATAATGCTGAAAAATATTTATAGTCTCCACTCGAATCTTTAATTCCAACAATATTTTCGATATCCACGAGATCTTCCACCACCGTCCAAGGTAATTCTACTCCTGTACAAACGGGTATATTATACAATACTATAGGAATATCTGTTTTTTCTGCAATTGTAAAATAATGATCATATAATCCTTTCGCTTTTGGTTTTAAAAAATATGGTGTAACTATTAAAACTGCATCAGCACCGATATCAGTTGCGGCATTTGTAGCATCAACTACTAATTTAGTTCCTGTTTCTCCTGTTCCCGCTATTACAGGAACCCTACCATTTGTCTCATCGACAACAATTTCAATTACCTTTAATCGTTCCTCAAAGGTCATATTAACAAATTCTCCAGTCGTACCTACTGGAACTAACCCATTAACCCCCTGATCTATAAGATGATTTACTAGATTTCTTAAATTCTCTTCATTTATTGATTCATCCTTATTAAACGGAGTTACCATTGCTGGCATAACTCCAGAAGGTCTAAAATCGAATTTACCCATTTTTTTTCACTCCTCCTTATTAATTCTTATTTATGTAAATTTTGAGCTGCAATAATATCGATACCGTTTTCAGTCAGGATTTTTGCGGTAGTGTTTATAGCAATATATCTATCAAGATGATTTCTTCGCATAAATTCCCATTGACCCGAATCTATTATTTCTTGCTTATCTCTGAAATAATCCAATATGTCTGAAGGATGTTCTCTGCTCCCATCTAATTCCACATCTCCACCTTCATGTTTAGCACTAATATTTTTTACTTTCTTAGCAACTTCCACTAATTCATCTCTCTTATCATAGGGTTGCCTTACAATACTTTTTTGAGTTTCAATTACATGATGTTCTAATCTCACTACATCCTCAAAACCAAAATCCTTTCTAATATATGCGGAGAGTTCAAGAGTTTCATTATTAATTGAATTAGCAAGATTAAAACCGATTAAAGGACTTGTTCCATCTTCACGAGCAAATAATTTAGCAGTTAATAGAGTCCAAAGACACGCATAAGGATTATCATTTCCCATATATACTGAAATTTTGAATTCATTATTAATTCCAAGTTTATGCATGAAATATCCCAGAAGAACAGTTCCAGGATTAACATTTAGAACTTGTTTGATACCATAATTAGTATAATAATAAAGATATTCATCAATCCACTTTAAAGCAAAATCATTTGGTTGTCCAACGCCTCCAAAATAACCTGTTATGGTCTCAGGTCCACCAAGATGTACATTTACTGGTAACCCATCAGGACCAGGAGCAGTTCCTTTGGTATCTAATGTTTCTACATAAGTTGCGCCTATAATTTGCATAGCAGCTGCCATAGCTAATAAATCGCCATTCTCTTCTTGTTCTTTCATTTTTCTAACGCGAATTATTCTCCCTGGCATTAAATTCTGATCGTTAATTGCAGCCTTTGCAATATCTATAAAAAATGGAAAATATTGACAAGCTGAAAGTTCTAAAGTAACTGCGTAATCCTTATCAAATTTCATTCCTGATAATTTATCTCCAAGAATCTTTTCTCTATAATCAAGGATGCTAATAAAAGCACTTTTATCTCTTTGTTCAATCAACCATTCAATATTTTGAACATAATCTGGTTTTTTCTTCCTTAATCTATCCATTATATTATCTAATTTATATGCTTCTTTAGCTTTTTTGTTAATTTCATTGACTCCACCATATTTTTCGATTATTTCAAACAAGTTATTAATTATAATATTATTCTCATCAGAAAGAAATTTATTTACAGCATCTAATGCTTTATCTGTAATTTTAAGTTTTTTTCTCAATTCCATTATTATTCAAAAATCTCTTTTAAAATTTTATAGATTTATCTATTTTCTTATTGTAATAAATTTTTCTTTGAAATTTTACAGAATATTATGAAATGAAAGAATCGAAAGGTTTAAACTTAGATCGAATATTTTTGTTATTATTAAAAAAAATGAATGAGAATTTAAATGTACAAATATAGTGTATCAATCCTCGGGACAGGTTTTATTGGCCTCTGCTCAGCTGCTTGTTTTGCCGAAAAAGATATCAAAGTATTAGCTTCTACTCATAATGAAAGGAAAGCCGCGATAATTAATGATGGAAAAGCACCCTTTTTTGAAGCAGGACTTCAAGAAATGATGGACGAGATTAAAAAAAACACTCCAGAACTTCTACAATGCCTAACTAATCCTGTTAAAGCTATATTAGATACAGATATTTCTATGATTACTCAAGGCACACCAATGAGGGAAGATAGAAGTATTGATCTAAGCTTTATTGAAAGCACAGCAA
>CAYNEU010000535.1:0-6364 GCA_964396275.1 uncultured archaeon
AAAAATAGAAAAAAAATAAGAATTAGTGATTTGAGATACAGCAGTAAGAAAGAAGTAATCGAAATAAAATCTAAAGCAAAAGATACTAAAAAAGTCTATAAAGCTATTGTAAAAGCTGAAAGCAAGATTGATAAAAAAAAATTTGGCTCTCTTGTATTAGAATTAAAGAAATCTTTTGAAAATCAAGAAATTCATCAAAGAACTCCTAATAGAGTTTCTCATCGTCGTGCTGATAAAATAAGAGATAAATTCATTTATCAGATTAATGGTAAATTTATTAAACCAAATACTTACGAATTTATTATTGAAACTCAAGGGGGAACATATATAAAAGAACTTATAAGTGGTGATGAGGGTCGAACGACTCCCTCTTTTTCAGAAATTTTTAAAACCAAATTGATTTGTAAAGAACTGGATGTATTAGAAATTTCACTTTAATTCTGAAATTATCAATATTTCTTTGGTTAAAATCAAAAAATAAATAAATTATCATTCATAATTCTACTAAATTAATTTATTACTTATATAATAATCTAAAAGGTGTATCACAATAGTAAAGCACCGCGGATTTCGCACGAAAACAAGACATAAGCACAGAAAAAATGTACGTAAGAGAGGTTTAGGTTCTGTGGAAAAATATCTGATAGATTATAATGTTAATGATAAAGTAGATATTATTACTGACCCTTCCCAACATAAGCGAGGGATGCCTCATTCTAGATACCATGGACGTACTGGCACTATAATTGGTCAGAGAGGTCGCTGTTATTTAGTTGATGTAAAATTGGGAGACTCTAAAAAAACTTTAATAATTGGGAAAGAGCATTTAAGATTAAATGCTGTTTCAATTAAAGAAAACTAAAAAAGAAAAAAAGGAAAAATTATGTCTGGAAGAAAAAAGGACGAAAAGACTGTTTCTATACCTGAAGTTAAAGAAATAATGGAAACTGTAAAAGATCAACTATCAGAAATTGATTCTGATGAGGGAATGTCTCATTTTCAAGAAATCACATATAATTATGTGAATAAATTTGCGAAATATGACGCAAAAATAGCCAAAAAAGTAAAGAAACTATTGATGGAAAAGTATGAGATTGAGGAGATTTATTCTATTAATATACTTAACATCGATCCGCAAACAGTTCCAGAATTACGGGTGATCTTAGAAAAAAGTTTCACTGGGAAGACTTTAACAGATGAACAACTCCAAGAGTTATTATATCAAATAGAAGATATAAAAACATCTTAAACTGTCTTATCCCAATTATAAAATTTAGACTCTTGATTTTAAAATTCGAAGAATTTATAAGTCTCAATCTCTATATTTCTAATGAACAATCCCATCTAATTATGTAGTTCATTACAATAAAAATTTTGAAATGGTAATCGGAAAAGTAAAAAAAAAAATAATTAGTAATGATGGAAAGAAGAGAGCGATACAGAGGTCCTCCACGCAGAAGAAGTTATCGAAGTGGTCCGAAAAAGAAAAAACAATTTATAAAGAAATTTCGGGAAGTTGTTATCTTAGATCTATTAATACATGGACATCCAGAAGAGGATAGACCTAGTTGGGCTAAAACCCCAATTGCACAAGTTCTTACTTTCCCTGATTTTGTTCTATATGAAGTTAAAGCTAATAAAAGCTCTAATATCCAAGTCCAAGAACAAAAAACCTATGAAGAGTTCGTAAACGAAGAAAAATTAAATGATGTCTTAAAAAAAATTGATTATAATGATTTAACTAGTACTTCAAAAGCGTTAATTCAACCAATTCTCGAAAAAGAAGTCTTAAAATATGAAGAAGAATTTATTAGTTTTTTTAATAATTCTACTTCGATTACACCAAGAATGCATGCTTTAAAATTATTACCAGGAATTGGACAGAAACATATGTGGGAAATACTTAATGCTAGAGAGAGGCAAAAATTCGGAACATTTCAAGATATAGCTGATAGAACTAGTATTTCTCATCCCGCCAAATTGATTGCACAGAGAATTATCAAAGAACTTCAACGAGATGTAAAATATTACATTTTTAGCAAGACTCAAAAATACGAATGAGTTTCATGAATATAAAAGAAGTACAACTCATTTTAAAGCAACTAGAAATAATTCCCAACAAAAAGCTCGGTCAAAATTTCTTAACTGATAAAAATATTGTTAAAAAGATTATCAAATTTTCTGATGTCTCTCAGAATGATCTCATTTTGGAAATTGGACCGGGTTTAGGAATGTTAACAGAAGAATTAGCAGATTTAAGTAAAAAAATCTATGGTATTGAGATTGATAATCGTCTCTGTTCATATTTAAAGGAAAAATTATCTATTTATGATAATATTGAGATTATCCATGGAGATATACTTGAAATTGAATTACCAAAACACAACAAAGTCATTTCTAATATTCCTTATACTATTACTGGACCACTTATAGATAAGATTTTTTTTAATATTAATTCGCCTAAAGGGATATTACTTTTAGAAAAAAGTATTGCTAATCGAATTTTTCTATCAGGAAATTATAAAGATTACTCACGGATCAGTATCGGTGTTAACGCGTTTATGAAACCCATTTTAATATCAGATATTTCAAGAAAAAGCTTTTACCCTATTCCAAGAATTGCGTTATCACTTATTAAAATTATACCTCGAGACGATGTTCATCCATTCCTCTCAGAAAAGGATTCAATTAATTTTTTTTTAAAATTTATAGCTGGAATAATGCCTTATAAGAATAAAAATATTGTAAATGCTATTGGATACTTTTTAAAAAATCTAAACAATATTGAATATACAAGAGAAAAAATTATTGAAATTTTATATGAAAATAACTTTGAGAATAGAAAGGTTTTTAGCTTTAATATAAAAGAGCTCATTGAGATTAGCCAACTGTTTTATTGTTAAAAGAAAATTAAGAATAAGTGATACCCATTCCTTTCATACCCGAGCCAATAATTAATTGTGATCATAAAAATGTTTATACTCCTTCTGATGATAGTTATCTATTAATTGATTATTTCAAACGTAATATTGATGAAAATAATTTTGATGGGATACCTATTAGTGAGATTGAAAATGTTTTAGATTTAGGTACTGGAACAGGGATAATTGCTATTCTTTTTCAATTAATTAAAGTACAATGCCCATATTTTAATCCTAAAATATATGCTTCAGATATTTTAAAAGAAGCAATAGACTGTGCTAAAATAAATGAAGAAGCGAATAACATCAATAAGAAAATCATTTTTTTACACTCTGATTTATTTCTGTCATTTCCAGAACGTTTGAAACATTCTTTTAATATTATTGTTTTTAATCCCCCTTACTTGCCATCCTCACAATTAATAAATAAAAATTCTAATAAAAAAATTATAGATTATAGTTGGGATGGGGGATTAAAAGGATATGAAACTTTGATTAATTTTCTTGAAAATGCCAAACTTTTCCTAAACTTGAAGAAAGATCATAGTATTTATTGTATTACATCAAGCAGGATTGACTTACTTGAATTAAATAAAAAAATTAAAATTTTAAATTATAAAAATAAAATAGTGGAAAAAAGACATATATTTTTCGAGGATATTTTTTTAAACAAGTTACAATATAAAACTCATTAGAAAGGTCTTCGATCCCTTCTTTTTTCTAATAAAGAAACACCATGGGTATTTAGCGTCCTTATTAAATTATTTAGTAATAATTCAACTTCTTTTGGCTTAAATACGGCCCTTCTATGAGCTTCAATTTGTGGGATGGGTAAACCATAATGTTCATTCAAGCTTGATATTGGCAATAAAATTGAAGATATTAAATCAGCTTTCTCAGAAGCTTTTCTAAATGAATGCTTTTCATCCATAAAGAATTCTATTCTACAAGGTGTATCAAATCGAGCAGTTTTTAGGTAAAATGCATAAAATGACAGAGGAAAATAATATATTATTTCTTTTTTAATTCCAGTATCTCTAATTTTATCAATTTCCCTCTTACAGTTAAAAATGCAAGATCTCTCAGACTTCTTCAATACACGGTTAAACATGTCTAAATCTGAGAAAAATTCCATTACTTTTCGATAATTTATTTTAAGAAAATCGGGTAAATTTGAATAGCTTGGTTTCAATAATTGGATAGATTCTTGTAAAAGATGAGTTAATGCAGAAGTTCTCGTATCTTTAATTGAGCCAATTAATAATATTCCATTTTCCTTACAATATGAATATAAATTATGATATTCTTTCAGAAGTTTGTCATACTTTCTCGATATTTCGGGATCTTTAGAAAATAATAAATTGATTGGCATAATAACAATCGATCCATCAATTATTATCACATCAATCTCAGAAGATTTTCTTATCATATTATTCAGAAGATTGATCTCCATGAAATTCATGTCAATTGAAACTTTAGCTTCTACCGTAGTCTCATCCTGATTAAGGAAATTTGCTTGTACATAATAATTGTTAAAACCATTTAGATCGGGATAATAATCTATTTTTGCAGCATGGTTTTTTTGAAAATAATATTTTGCAGCGATTGCTTTTAAAAATGAAAAGTCAACGTTCATGTATTTTTTAGTTACCGAGCTTCCATCAACACTTATTATATTTAAACCTCTAATGTTAGCGGAAGATACATTTTTTTTTAAAAAATCTTCTTTTATGTAAAATCTGGGAAAATCAATGAATTTCGAGAAATCTATATTTTCAAGATTTGTCAAAAGGATATCAACGAAATTTGATTTTAATTTTTCAAGTGCTAAATATTCATTTGCAATAGTTTTAAGATCCTTTAATAAAAGTTGTTCTTTAGTTAGTCCATGATTTTTATTAATCTCTTTACTATGAGTATAGAGATCAGAAGATTTTAATTCTGATTTTATGAACTTATCCCTAATTGTCATTAAAAGTACAAAAAATAGAATTAATAATAATAATAATGAGATATTTAATTTTTTGATTTATAAGGATTATTTAAAAACAACATTATAAGAGAGATGACCATAAATTTAGGAGAAAACCCTTGGATCTTGATAGGGTTAATGATCTTAGAAATATTATTTGTTATTGTTCCTGCTCTACTATCTAGCAAATTGGAAAAAATGTCTTTTAAGGATGCTATAAAAGAGATGGGATTTCAAAAAAATGAAGATATCTTTATTAAAATAGTATCAGGCTTAAGTTTTGGAATCATTTTCTTTTTTTTTGCCAATTACATCATTATTTTTTTCCGGGATTTTATTATAGGAAATATTTTTGGCACTGAATTTGTCGAACTTGGGCAAGAAGGAGCTATTAGTACCTCTCCTATTCAACCCAATTATATTCAACTAATAATTATAGTAATCTTGCAAATAATAATTATTGGTCCTTGCGAAGAAGCTTTTTTCAGAGTTTTTCTAATACAGAAAATGAAAACTAAAATGAAATTAACATATTCACTTATCATATCATCAATTTTTTTTACAATATATCATATACCTCCTTTTTTAGTACCATTAGCTACAAGCATAACATTTTTCGGCTATTATTTCACATTTGGAATGATGTTATCTCTTATTTATGTGTATTTTAATTATTCCCTAATTCCTTGTTCAATTGCTCATTCTTTTTTCAATGTTCTTATTTTGGTAATATGATTTTTACGATTGATGAAATTATTAATTTTAAATTAGACAAAAATTAATTAATATTAGGTATATTACTATTATAATTTCAAATATATTTATTGAAATTCGAGAAAAGCCCTCAAAATATCCGAATCATCAAAAATTATGACTGATTACGACTATACTTTTAAAATCATGATGTTAGGGGATGCATCTGTAGGAAAAACATCTCTAACTATGAGATATATTTCGGGGTTTTTTATGGAAGACCTTAAATTAACAATAGGTGTCGATTTCTATTCTAAGACAACTGCTCATAAGGACAAAAAAGTCAAATTACAGATTTGGGATTTTGGTGGAGAAGAAAGATTTCGATTTCTCCTCTCTCAATATAGCAAAGGTGCAAATGGAGCATTTTTTTTATATGATATCACTAATCAAACATCGTTAGATCACTTGCCAGATTGGACACAAGTAATTAGAGAGCATGCGGGGGATATACCGATAATGTTAATTGGTTCAAAAGTAGACTTAAATGAATTCCGAGCAGTAACTCGTGATGATGGAATTTTAGCAGCAAAAAAATATAATCTTGCTTCTTTCGTGGAATTATCATCTAAAACGGGGGAGAATGTAGAAAAAGCTTTCAATGTTATTACAGAAATTCTTTTTGAAAAGTATTCAAGTTAAAAATAAAAAGTATCATCTAATTTTTGAAGTTGTAAATTTAAGTAAAATTTAAATTTTCCATCCTTAATTATATTTA
>CAYNEU010000536.1:0-11040 GCA_964396275.1 uncultured archaeon
TGAGATTAGGAAACATGTTTGGAGCTTTAAAAAGGTTATTTACACATGAAGAGAAGGAAAAAGATAATTCCTTAGATGTTTTAGAAAGGTTAAATCAATCGATAATAAATGCAAAGGATGATCTTACAAATCCAATAAAAAATTCTTTTGTAATAGTTATGATACCAGAGGAAATGGCTATATTAGAAACTGGCCGATTACTTAATGAATTAGTTAAATATGGGATTCCCGTTTCTAATATTATAGTGAATCAATTATACCAAGATACATCTGAATTATGCGATTTTTGTAAGACTAGGCGTGAAATGCAACAAAAAAACCTTGGAAAGATAAGGGAAATCTTTAAGAATAAATTAAATAAAATTTTGATTGAAGTTCCATTATTCAAGGAAGAAATAAGAGAATATGAGAAATTAAAAGAAATGGGAGAATTTTTAATAAGATAAAATTATTGGGGTAATTCTTGTAAAAAGCTACAATAATTGCAAATTTTCCCAGTTCCACATGGATAACCACAAATTTGACATGAATTATATTCTTTTTTTTCTCTATAATTATAAAGCGTTTCTGATAATTCTAAAAACCCATTTAATAAATTAAACTCTATTTCCGGGCTATATTTTTTGCATTCTTGAATAAAATCTAATACTCTTTTTCTTATGATTGGGTCTTTTTCTCTATAAGGGCAATGAGAGGGGTAATAACTGAATTTTTTAATATTTGTGTATAAAAAGATTTCTTCTTCGGGGATTCTTATTAAAGGTGTAATTTTCTTTATAAAATAGTGATTTATCTTATCATTCTCTGTCTTAAATAAATATTGATTTGCGATAATATCCAAACGTTTATAAAGAATATTCATAAGATAAGTTTCTGCGAAATCAGTAAGGTTATGTCCCATTGCTAAGACAGTACCACCTAATTCTTTAACACCATCATTCAATAACCTTCTTCTCCCTGTTGCACAATAATTACAAGCATATTTGTAATCTGGAGATTCTTTTTTTATCTTAATGATCTCATCTAAAGTATATCCAATTTTTTCCTTAAAGGAAATAATTTTATGTTCAATATCATATTTCTTGCAAAATTCTCTTGCTTTTTCTATACTATGTTCTCTATATTCCTTAATTCCTTCATCTATTGTTAAGGCTATAATTTCTTTAGATTGATGGGTTCTATTCTGAATGTTAATCAAATTATATAAAAGTGATATTGAATCCTTCCCTCCAGATAAAGCAACTACAATTCTATCTTCGGGGTCTAGCATTTGATATTTAGAAATTGTTTTATAAATTATTTTCTCAATATTTTTTTGAAAGCATTCTGGACAAAGATTTTCTCCAGAATACTTTCTTTGTATTATAATAGTATTATTGCAGTGTGAACATTTCCCTTTTTTCAAAAAAATATTATAATTACTCATTAAAGTCATATAAAAAAAAATAGTTAAAAATTACATCCAAAATAGAAGTCCACCGAATTTAGTAAAAGATAAGATAAAATTACCAACAATGATAAACAATGTGATTAACCGTATGATATTTAGAAGTGTTTTTTTAATTTTTAGTTTTTCATCATGCCAATATTCATAAGAGATCTCAATAAGCGAACCATCTTCTAATTTTGTTTGTTCAGGAAGGTTTAAAGAAACAGTATCTTTAAATCCATCACCAATTTTATCGATTAAAGTATATTTATCTTCAGCTAAAATTATTTCGCTCTTTTTTCTATCACCGATTTGATTCTCTATTAAAATTTTAACAGAATCTATTTTTTCTACTCTGTATTCTGATAAATTGAGATCTTTCTCATCTTTTTTAAATCGAACTTTATCAGTTTTTATCTTAGTAGTTTTGAAATCTTCTCCAAAACCCCAATTAATTAATTCTTTAACCATTCTATCACCATCAAATACTGGCAAAGGAAGCATATTAAAGAGAGTTATGCTGAACGCAATAATAAATAACCATGCAATTTCTCTAAACCAAAATTCTGGCCAAAAAGATGTGAAGAATTTTGCGAAATCATTTTTAAACATAAAGTATGAAATACTATAAATACCAATTTTTAGCCCTATTTCTTCAAGATCTAGGATATAAGTATCAGTAGCAGTACTTAGATTAATAGTATTTAGATTAAA
Source organism: uncultured archaeon (assembly GCA_964396275.1). GTDB lineage: Archaea > Asgardarchaeota > Lokiarchaeia > Sigyniarchaeales > SOKP01 > Loki-b32. The sequence goes on from CAYNEU010000536.1 coordinate 2,144, forward strand.
TTCCGTTAATGCTTTCTCTAATGTATCTCCGCTAGTTCGATTTATTGAAATATTATTTATCTTGGTAATAATTAATCCAGCAGTCAAATTTTTATCATAGTTATTTCCTCCTTCACTCGCTGAATATATCCTAGTTATTTGTAATTCAGTGTTTGAGATATATTCATAAAGTATTCCTATATTATATCGAGGTCCTAACGTTATATTTTTCTCTGAATAACTATCTGCAGAGGGACTATAAATTCTGAATGTTAAATTATCCCCTATAGAACACTGTAAGCTAGTTCTATTGTTTAATATATTATTAAGAGTTCTTCCCGAATAGTAATCAAGATATACATATTGATCGTCTTCAGCCCCATTCTTTTTAATAGCTAAAATTACATCACCATTTGCTAGATTCCCAAAATTAAATCCTCCATCTGCTTCTGTTACTACACTGTTCACTTGATCGACTTGAGAATAAAAGGGAGCGATGATAAGGGGAAAACTTAAGAATAATAAAAATGCAACTCCGGCCGTCATTCCATTTACGTACGTCCCCGCGGCTGCAATTCGTAACCTTGTATTTCTATGGAATTTTCTAGAATTTAATGCTCTTTCATCAACTTCAACAAAAGCACCAAAACCTATAATAAAAAAAATCCCTGCTCCGAGAACACCAGTAGATTTTATATCCACTCCATCAGCGCCAGCTGAAATTCCATGGGCAAATTCATGTGTAGTTAAAATAAATAGTAATGGAAGGATTAAATACATCATAACGGGTAAGTTGATAGTCACTCCTGGAATAAGAGGAACTATCGCTTGTTCAACCCTAGGATTAAAAATAAGATTGACAAAGTTTGTAAAAAAGAAATATAGAGCATATATTGTAAAGCTAAATGACACAAATATGCCTATAGTCCAAAAAATTTTCCAGAATTTGGGAGCTTTTTTTGATATTTTCGTTATGAAATTATTTAATTTTCTCGTTTTAAACATTGCCAGCATTGGAAACCAGAGATAATAGGACTCCTTCTTATTTCTTAAAACACGAATTAAAAGTAAAACTAAAACCCAAAATATTAAAGATAAAATGAACCATGGATTTAAAATGAAATCTAATATAATATCAAGTACAGACATAAGCTTCCATTAAACCATTTTCTTTTTATTATCTAATTTACGTAATAAATTAAAGTTATTGGTTATAAACTTGATATTTTGACATTAGAAGTATAAATGCCCTTATAAAATAGAAAAAGATTAAATTATTAGTTTATAATGTTATATATATAATTATTTTATATTGCATAGGAATCAAACCCATAGATACTTTCATAGCGGGGTGGGCTAGCCTGGTTTATGCCGCAGGGCTCATAAGTTGCAGAAATTATTTCCATCTCATTGAGAAACCCTGAGATCGTTCGTTCAAATCGAACCCCCGCTACTATTTTCTATATATTTTTCTATGGTGTTAGTAATTAACCTATATAATTATTTTAAGAAAAAGTGCCCTTAAATATTCTTAGCTTAATAATTACTTCTATATTAAAAAAAGATTTACTTTTAAAATATTAAAATAGGAGAAAGGTTTGAGATGAATGAAATAATAAGGTTCAAGAGAAATCCTGCAGTTCAATGCTGGATAAAACATCTTTTAGAGGGTCAATATGATGAAACCGAGAAATTTTTCTATACAGTTTTTGGGCATGTTAAACGTATTCGTATAATTGCTACAATTATTGAAAAAAGAGAGAATTTAATAGAATTAAATGAAGCAGACATGGGAATAGAAGAGAAAATTGATTCAAACACAAGATTTGATTTTGATTTAGATGATAGCACCGGAATGATCAGAGCAATTATTAGGAATGTAAATCCAGACAAGTTCACAACTTTTAATAAAGGTGATATTGTGGAAGTGTCGGGCCGCGTAAGTAAATTTAAAGATTTTATATCTTTATGGATAGAAATTCTAAGAAAAGTGGAAGAACCTAATCTTATTTTACTAAGAAATGCTGAAATAATTAATAGAATAACGCATGGAGAAATTCAAGAGATACCAGAATTTTCTAATGTAAGCGATAATATTGAAGAGTTTTCAGATGAAATAGATGTTACGACTTTATTTGAAAGTGAAAATGATTCTAGTAAACACGATGCGATAAAGGAAAAAATTTATTTAATAGTTGAAGAGTATTCTACAAGAGGTAATGGAATAAATTTTGAAAAACTACAGCAAGAAGTTGGAATTCCTGATAGTGATTTGAGAATATATCTTAATGACTTAATTTTAGAATCACGTATTTACGAATCTGACGATGATAATTTTGAAGCATTTTAGTTTAAATCTATATATCTAATTTTTACACTTATAAAGGAAAATTATTTTTCTTATGGTTGATTTCATATATATAAACTATTTAAATTAAGAATAGAATTATGGATATTAATAATTATAATGAATTATTAGATAAGGCTTATGAAAAGATACCAGAAAATGTGAAAAGATCATCAAGATTTGAAATACCAAAAGTTGAACTTCGGATTGAAAGTAGGAATACATTTATTACCAATTTTAACAAAATAATTAACACGCTCAACAGAGATAAGAAACATTTTACGGGTATCTTTCTGAAGAAAGCAGGGACGATGGGGGAGATTAGGGGACAACAATTATTTTTAAAAGGGCAATATAAGGAGCAAGTACTAAATAAATTGATTGAAAATTATACTAAAACATATGTTTTATGTAGCATTTGTAATAAACCAGATACTCAAATTCAAAGAGAAGGTAAAAAACTTTATCTAAAATGTACTGCTTGTGGAGCAAGAGAAGAAATTAAAGAAAAATAAGGGCAAGGTTGAAATAGCAAAATTGATGAAAGTATTTCTCAAAGTTCATATTAGGGAAGATTTTGAAACAATTGCATGTTGTGATGAAGATTTGCTTAATCAAGTTTTTAAAGAAGGAAATCTAAGAATAGAAATTTCTAACCAATTTTTTGGGGGAAGACTAATAAATCTCGAAGATGCAATTTCTATTTTGAAAAGTGCATCATTTTTCAATATAGTAGGAGAAAAGATTATTAATAAAGCGATTGATTGTAATATTTTACCTAAAGAAGGAGTTAGATTTATTAATGGAGTACCTATGGCTTTAAAGATGATGTTTTAATGCCTAATCGATTTTGTGCGATATGTGGAAAAAAATTAGTGCGGGATGATCCACATTTTGGAATGTGTCTCACGTGTTTTTTAAAAGAACATCCATTATTTAAATTACCAGATCGTTTATCAATTAATATCTGTCTTGATTGTGGGAGTTATTCTAAAAAAGATATATGGATTGAACCCTTAGATAACGAGTTATTTTCAATTATCGAAGAAGCGGTTCAAAAATTCCTATTAAAATCGTTTGTAAAAAAAAATAATATTGATTTTAGTTTCACTGTAAATGAAAATAGTTTTATTTTTTCATCAAAAGATTTATTAGTTTCACTTGAAGTTGAAATTATCGGTGTTTTAAAAGAGGATTTAAATATAAAACACAAGCAAATAATAACATTAAATCTAAATCATATACTATGTAAAAATTGTTCTAATTTAAGAGGAGGAACTTACTTTATAGCAATTATTCAATTAAGAGTCAAAGATGAAGACCAATTTGGTTTAATAAAGGATGTTTTAGATGAGGTAAACGACTATGCGGAGAAACTCTTTGAAAAAAACCATAAACAATATATCTCAAAAATAGAGGACCAAAAATTTGGGGTAGATTTATATCTTAGTACAAATGAATTAATGAATTACCTTATCAAATTCTTAAAGTCAAAATATTACTTTCTATTAAAAAGGACAAAAAAGTTGGTAGGAAGGGATTCTCAAAAAGGGAGAAACCTTTATAGATTAAAAGCATTAATAAAATTTTTACCGGTGAGGATCAAGGACGTAATTTTTATTGGAGATCAAGATTACTATGTAGAAAACATTACCAAAAACAAAGTTATTCTCAGAGGTGAAAATAACACTAAGTTGATAAAAGACTATACTTATTTCTTTAATGAAAAAATAATTAAAAAAAAACTATAGTGGAAAAGTTTTTGGAAGAAAATAACAAGATTGCTGACGAAGAGTCTGAAGAATTGATAGATAATGAGATAGATAAAAAGTTTGACTTGACTATAGATGAGTTACAAAAAAGAAACATTGATATAAAACGAATAAAGAAGATTGATCAATCAAAAAAAAGAGCAACAATAGAATCGGTTTTTGATGAAAGAACTATTTTTACTTTAAATAAATTATTAGTAAACGGGCCATTAGAAAGGATAGAAGGTATTATTTCAGCGGGAAAAGAAGCAAATGTGTATCTAGCATATGATTTAACTGGAAAAGAGGTTGCTATCAAAATCTATAAGATTGATAGTAATACTTCAAAATGGATGAGAAATTATATCATTGGAGATCCTAGATTCAAGAAGATTCCTCGTAATATTTCAAAGGTTATATATTTATGGGCGAGTAAAGAATATAAAAATCTTAAACGAGCATATAAAGTAGGTTTAAGTGTTCCAAATCCTATATTTATTAAAAATAATATCTTGATCATGGAATACATCGGATTTGAATCTATTCCTGCTCCAATTTTAAAAGATATTAAAAATCCTAAAAATATTTTTAACTTAATGAGTGATGTATTAACATTTATAAAAGAGTTATATCAAAAGGCTAAATTAGTCCATGGAGATCTAAGTGAGTTTAATATCTTATATCATAATCAAAAACCCGTTGTAATTGATATATCTCAAGCCGTATCTATTCACCATCCAAAAGCAGAAGTATATTTAGCAAGAGATATAAGTAATATTTTTAAATATTTTGAAAAATTAGGAACAAACACACCAAATCCTAAAGATTTTTATTATGAGGTTATAGATATAGATACATGAGAAATTGATAGAAACTAAAAATTATTATAAATAAAATAATGCCATGAAAATTGGTAAAAATCGTATTGCTGTCCTGATTGGTAAAGACGGTAAAACAAAAATAGAGATTGAACAGAAGTTAGGAGTTAAAATTAATTTAGATAGTAAATTGGGAAATTGTGAGATTTTACCTCAACCAGAGGATCCAAATTATATGCCTTTAAATGTTTTTACAGCCCAAAAAGTTGTTAATGCAATTAATAGAGGTTTTAATCCAACTAAAGCTATGAAATTATTAGAAGAGAATTTTGACCTTGAAATCTTTAATTTATTGAAAATTATTGGAAAATCTGACAAAAGAATTACACGTGTAAAGGGAAGAGTAATCGGGAGAAATGGGGAAATGCGAAGGGCACTTGAAAAGTTTGCTGAAAGTTTTATCTCTGTTTATGGAAAAACAGTTGCTATAATTGCAGATTACGATAATTTACAAATTGCTAGAAAAGCAGTAAGTATGTTAATTAATGGAATGCCTCATCATGTTGTATTAAGATTTTTAGAAGATAAATACAATATAAAGAAAAAGGAACAATTTAAACAGATGTATAAGCCTGAATTTTAATGATTACTTTAAAAGTGAATTATGATAAATTTTGGAGGCATTTTTTACTAAATCCTTTCCATATATAACAGCATTTAATTCCTCTAACAAGGTATTTCTATTTGAAATATTATTAACGAAATATAATTCCTTAAATTCTTCTTTGTTATAATTTGTGAGATGCACTTCGAAACTTTTAATTGAATACGTGTTTGTACAATAAGATTTAAATATTGTAATGCAACGAGGAAAAATATTTTTCTCTCTTAAAAAGATCGCCCAACCATCAAAAAAGAATTCGATACTAGTATCAAAATAATTTTTCCATTTCTCAATTTTAGCTATAATTTCATTTATTTCTGTTTGAATATCTGCCGAAAACTTATCATTCATATAACAATGTCTAAAAAGAATTATATAAAGGGAGATCAAAAATTTTCTTAATCAAATGCAATTTCGCCTATATTAAAAATATCATCAGATAATCCTAATTTTGAAGTTTTTTTAATGTTAGAATTATATGTAGAATTATTGAAAGAATAACCACTGCCGAAAATCTGAGGAGACTTAATACCAGTTATTAAGAGCATAACTCTTAAAAGTCCATCATATTCATCTGAAACTCGAGCACCCCAAATTACCATTGAATCATTTACATCCATTTTTTCTGATATCTTCTTAGCTACTGAATTAGCTTCTGCTAATGTCATATCATTTCCTCCACAGATATGAATTAGAGCACCTTTAGCACCATCAATACTTACGTCTAATAAAGGAGTATTAAGTGCATCATTAATAGCATCTTCAACACGATGTTCTTTTCCACTAGATTCACCAACACCTACAATAGCAACCCCTCCAGTACTTAAAATAGTTCTTACATCAGCAAAATCCAAATTAATTAAAGATGGTAAAGAAATTGTTTCGGTTATACCTTTAACCATAGTAGCTAAAACTTCATCTGCCACACTGAAGGCTTCTATAATAGGTAGATTAGGAGCAATTTCTAGTAATCTATTATTATCTATTACTACTAATGTATCGACATAACGTTTTAATAGATTTAAACCCATTTTTGCTTTATCAATCCGACCTATTTCAGTATTAAAAGGTAATGTTACTACTCCAACAACAATTGCGCCCTCCAATTTTGCGATTTCTGCAATAATAGGAGCACTTCCAGTCCCAGTTCCTCCCCCTTCTCCACAAGTAATAAAAACTAAGTTTGATTCTCTTAAAATTTTAGTTAGATCTTCACGAGATTCTTCAGCTGCGGCCCTACCTATCTCAGGATTTCCTCCGGCACCAAGTCCTTTCGTTAAATTCTTCCCAATCAGTATTTTTATATGAGATTCAATACTATCTAAATGTTGGCAATCTGTGTTTACACCTACACATTTAGCACCCCTTATGCCTATTTTCATTAATCTATTAATTGTATTATTTCCGGCTCCACCACATCCAATGATTTTTATATTAGCATACCCAAAGTTCTCAATCTTTGGTCGAATTATTTCTCTTTCACGTGCGTTTTTTATGAATGATTCCATATTTAATCAAATTTTGATTTAATTTGTACAAAGAATTAATATGAAAAAATTAGAATTAATGTGATATGTGAATATTACATAATCAAGCTTTTAATAATTAAACTTGATTCAATTTAATGAAATATCTTTATCAATTTCAGGATTAAAAACCTGCTTAATATTATTATCATTAATAAGAAGGATATTTGGCAAAGAATATGGAAATCTATTTGAAAATGTAAGGCAATAAGCACCTGTATTAGTAACAAGAACTTTGTCTCCTTTTAATAATCTTTCTGTAAAGAAATAGTCTTTTGCTAATATATCTTGATCCGTAGGAATAATACCTGCAATTGAAGTTTTATATTTATGTGGTTCATTAATCTGTGAGGCATTATAAAATCTTAAAGAACACCGTGCAAATTTTGGGCAAATATGATTACCTAAATTTAAAAATACCCATCTATCTTCACAAACTTTTACAATTTTTGAAATAAACAACCCAGCATCTCCTATAAAATATCTTCCGGGTTCGAAATAAATATTTCTGTAATTCACTTCAAATTCACTTAAAACCTTTTTAATCTCCTTAGCGATATGTTTCAATTGATGTTGGGGCATAACATTAGCTTCTGGAAACCCACCTCCAAGATTTATATCTTTAATAACTATACCATGATCTGATAAAAGTGTTAAGTTAGATGCTATAGCCCTAATATTTTTTCTAAATTGTTTAATATCATTCATTTGAGTACTAAAATGAGACAGAATGGATGTTATGTTTATATTTTGATAATCTTTAATTATGTTTTTGAATAGAGCTAATTTTCTTTCATTAAATTTTATGCCTAATTTACTAGCATATTTCTGTGAATTAACTCTAATACAAATAGATTGAATAATATCAAATTTCTTAGCAATAGAATTAATTTTTTTCAAAATACCCATATCATAAATTATTATTTCTTTTACATGGTTTTTGATACTTAATTCTATCAGTTCTTTTGATAAATAAGGCCCTCCAATAATGATCTTATTAGGAGGAAATCCAAGCTTTAGGGCTAACTTCAATTCTGGTAATCCTACAATTTCTGCCCCAATTCCCTCAGAAAGAACAATTTTGCAAATTTCTGAGAGAAAATTAGCTTTGAATGAATAAAAACATTGGAAATTTTCAAATTCAGAGCTAAAAACATTAATAAAACCTTTTATATTTTCTCTAAGTCTATTTTCCAAGAATATTAGCAATGGTGTTTTAAATTGCTTAACGATTTCATTAAAATCCACTGAATCAATAAATATACCATCACTATCACTAGTTAAAAATGGATTTCCGGAAATATTTTTCATAATCTAATCATTTATAGTTATTTATTAAATTTTTATATGTAAAATGTGTTTCATTACTAATTAGATCCCATGTATATTTTTGGGATACTTTTAATTGTCCTGCTAAGCCAAATTTTTTTCTTAGTCTTTTATTTTTTAGTAGGGTGACAACTTTTTGGGCGATATCTTCAGGGTTATCAAATTCAACTAGTAATCCATCGACATTTTCTCTAATTACTTCTGGGGTTGCTCCGATCCTAGCTCCAATAACGGGTTTTCCAGCAGACCAAGCCTCAAGAAAAGATATCCCAAATGCGTCACTCCGGCTAGGCATTAAGTATATATCAGCTTCTTTAAATGCTGCCAATTTTTTTTTATCAAAATAGCCAGTTAAATTATCGGGAGTGAAATTAAGAATTCTAGCATTTTCAAGTTTATGTATTTTCGATAATTCTTGATTAAAAGCGAATGTTGATGGCCCAATAAAGACAAAATAGACTTTTTTTGTCTTATTAATAATGT
>CAYNEU010000537.1:0-1977 GCA_964396275.1 uncultured archaeon
GAAGCCAAGATAATTGTATGTAGAAATAATTTTCATGGAAGAACTATCACTATTGTCGGATTTAGCTCTGATATTTCAGCAGCGCGGTATTATGGACACTTTGGCCCATACACACCAGGATTTATAATTATTCCTTATGGAGATGCTGAACAATTAGAAAATATTATATTAGAAATTGGTCCTGAAAAAGTAGCAGCGTTCTTAGTTGAACCTATTCAGGGAGAAGCAGGAGTTAAGGTTCCCCCTGAAGGATACTTAAAAAAAGTAAGAGAAATTTGTACAAAATATAATGTTTTACTAGTCTTAGATGAAATTCAAACAGGATTCGGTAGAACTGGAGAATTTTTTGCTTGCGATCACGAAGATGTGAAACCTGATATAATATTACTTGGTAAAGCGCTTGGAGGGGGTGTATATCCTGTTTCTGCGTGTGTAAGTACACAAGAGATCATTGGTCCAGATGTGATAACGCCTGGTACACATGGAAGCACTTTTGGCGGTAATCCTTTAGCAGCAGCAATTGGAATGAAATCAATAGATATTCACTTAAGAGAGAATTTAGCAGAACGTGCTAAGAAAATGGGTGCTCACTTTTTAAAGAGATTAAAGGAAATTGCGGAAAAGAAAACCAGAATTCCAATTAAAGAAGTAAGAGGTAAGGGATTATTAATTGCTGTTGAATTTGAAGAAGATGCTCGACAAATTGTCGAGGAATTAAAGGATAATGGAATTTTAGCAAAAGATACTCATTCTACTACCATTCGATTTGCTCCTCCTTTAGTAATAACAAGAGAAGAAATTGATTGGGCTATTGATATTATAGAAAAAGTGTTTGTAAAACAATAAAATTATTTATCTAAAATTATTTGAGTCCCAGCTTTTCCTTCTAATGCTTCTTTTATTTTTTCAATAGAAGTAATTATTGCTTTTTCTCCGCCTGCTTCCATAAAATTTATTACTGCCTGAATTTTTGGACCCATACTTCCAACAGGAAATTGACCTTCTTTTAAATATTTTTTTGCGTCAGATACAGAAAGTTTTTCTAAATCTTCTTGATCTGGTCTCCCGTAATTTATCGCAACTTTCTCAACATCAGTAGCAATAAGAAGAATATCTGCTTCAATTTGCTCAGCTAATTTTGAACTTGCAAGATCTTTATCTATGACGGCTTCGACTCCATATAACTTCTTCTCTTCTTTTATAACAGGTATCCCACCACCACCACAGGCTATTACAATCCAACTTCCTAACTCCATTAGTTTCTTTATTTCACGCCATTGATAAATTTTTTTTGGTTTAGGAGATGGTACAACTCGTCGCCAGCCTTTGGTTGTTTTCACTTGACCATGTTGAGTACGGACAGGATAAGCAGGTCCAATTGGTTTCGTAGGATTCATAAAAGCAGGATCTTCTGGATCAACCTTAACATAAGTTAGAACTGTTAGAAAAAGTTTTTCTTCATCCAACCCTATTTTCATGAGCTCCTCATCTAAAGTACTTTCAATCATAAAACCAATCTGGCCCTGAGTTTCTGCTACTAGTATTTGTAATGGTCTTTTTGATACAGATTCAGTTCCTTCTTGTTGTAGTAAGAGATTTCCAACTTGTGGGCCATTTCCGTGAGTTATAATAATATTATAGTCTTTTGCTAATTCCGCAATTTGGCTTATAGGAACTCTAAGATTCCGAAATTGTTCCTCTGTTGTTCCTTCTTCCCCAAATTTTATTAAAGCATTCCCACCAAGAGCTACTATTAAAGTTTTCAAAGAAAAGCCTCAAATATCGCAATAATTAATACTAATGGAAAAAATAATAATATTTAACTTATTATTTAAAATTTTGCTCATAAAAAGAATTCTGTAATTTATTCAAATACGACCAGAACGATTTGTAATGTCATCCCAAATCTCATTTTTCTCCTTTTCTGAAAGATTCCATGCTCCAAAGCTTTTTTCCATCTTACTCTTTTGAATTTTT
>CAYNEU010000538.1:0-1947 GCA_964396275.1 uncultured archaeon
CCAAAATAAAATTTTTTTAGATTCCGATAAATGTTTAGGTTTTGAAAATATTAATTATTAAAAGTAAAAAAGTAAGTTAACATAAGAAAATCATTTATAAAATTTAATATACTTAATAAAGGATCAATTAACTGTTAATAAATTTATGTTATATTTTATAAGATAATTCTATTCAGAAGTAAGGAATAAGATTTTCAATTTTACTTTGAATAAATTAGGTATATCTAAATTTTTAAATATAACGTATTCTAATTAAAATATAAGAAGAAAACTATTAATAAATTTTTAATGAAATTCACAATAAACTAGTATAAAAAATGCTCGAAAAAGATAAATTAAACTCAACCGAATCTGATGAGGATGGTGATGGTATACGGAGTCTCAAGATTCTAAAGGTAAAATTGTTAAAGAAACCTTCCCATCAGAAATTGTTTCAATCATCGGCGATATCTTAGCAGGAATAATTCTCTCGCTTTTAATAATACGTTTTGCTAGTTTTATTGTCTTAATATTAATGATACCTGCTCTTTTATCTCTAAGAGGTAATTTAAGCGGGCCTTTTATTGCTAGAACTTCTCGAGATTTGGTTATTGGAGCATTTTCTAAAAGATCTTGGCTTGAAAATGTCCTTGCTACGTATTCGCTCTCAATCATCACAGCTTTTTTTATAGGTTTCTTTTCTCTTATTTTAAATTTAGTTTTTTTCAAATTATTAATTCTCCCTATTTTGTATTTTATCTTTATTCCAACTATTACAATTTTATTAACACTTTCCATTTCAATCCCTTGTTCCACTGGGTTAAATTATATAGCATTTAAAAAAGGATTAAATCCTAATAATATAGTAAATCCTGTGATGACTGCCATTGACGATTTTTCTACTGTATTTTGTTTTCTTTTAACTATATTAATGCTGGGGGTGCCTTAAATGAATTATTACAAGAAAATTTTCAAAGAATCTATAATCATTGTAATTCTTAGTTCATTAATAGGAATAATTTCTGGCACTGTTTTATCTTCGAATGAAGATATTTTATCTGCTATCCCAATTATGCTTCTAATTATCCCCGCATTGAACTCTTTAATTGGTGATATGTCTACAGTTTTGGTATCAAGATTAACTTCACATCTATATATAGGAACATTATTGCCTAAAATTCAGATATCAGATAGATTAAAAGAAGATTTCTATGGATTACTCATAACTCTTTTATTGAGTTTAGCATCTCTATTAGTTTTAGGCTATTTAATTGGTATTATCTCAGGTATTAGAATTGTAAATCCATTAAAATTGACTATTATTATAACAATTACAGTATTATTGATTTTTATAATATTGTTTATAGCATTATTTCTTGGTGCTATATTATTGTTTAAAAGAGGTAAGGATCCAAATAATTTTTTAATTCCATTTGTTACCTCTTTAGCTGATTTTCTTACGCCTTTTTTTTTAATTCTATTTATAATAATATTTATATAAAAACAAATTTATATGAAAAATGAGTGAATAAAACAAAATGACTAAACCTAGTAAAAAATTTAAGTATAAACCACTCTCTTTAAAAGATATCATTAGAGAAATGAAACAAAACATCGATTTAATGATAGATTTGGCTTATAGTGCGATTAAATTTGGAGATAAAGAACTAGCAGATGAAACCTATAAAATGGAGCAAAGAATTCATGAACTTACATTCTTACTTAATCTCCAAATTATTCAGGCATCACCAGGAGGATTGGATGAAGCTAAAAGTTTAGAACCCATCGTTGTTATGGGATATTCTATCGATAAAATATCTGATGCTTTATCTGATATTGCCAGAGTAGTATATATCAATAATGATATCTCGTATTTTACTCAATTATTCAGAGATATTAGTTATGTACCCGAACCTATAGTCAAAATAAATGTTAATAAAAGGTGTGAATTTATCGGACAACCGAGGA
>CAYNEU010000539.1:0-6365 GCA_964396275.1 uncultured archaeon
GTAATATATGATTTAAATGAAATAATTGCAAACGTATGTAATAAAGCAAATATTAAACCTTCTCAAATCTATGAAGCTAGTGTTGTAGGAAATTCTGTTATGCATCACATTTTTTTAGGGTTAAATCCTGTTAATATTGGCTTAAGTCCATTTATTCCTGTTATTCAAAAAAATTTGAATATTAAAGCAAAAAATCTAAATCTTAATATTTTAAAAAATGGAAATGTCTATACATCTCCATTAATTGCTGGTTTTGTTGGAGCCGATACTATTGGCGTAATTCTCTCGTCACGTATCTTTAATGAAAAAGCGCTTACTTTAGCTATTGATATAGGTACTAATGGTGAAATTATTATAGGAAATCGTAAGACTCTAGCAGTAGGATCATGTGCTGCAGGTTCTGCTCTGGAAGGGGCTCATATTGGTGATGGAATGAGAGCCGCGGCAGGCGCTATTGATAAAATTAAAATTGATCCCATGAATTTGGATGTATCCTATACTACAATCAAACATAAGAAACCAATAGGAATATGTGGTTCTGGATTGGTTGATGTAATAGCAGAGATGTTGAAATCTAAAATAATTACAAGAAGTGGTAATTTCAATAAAGAAATTATTAATCATGAAAGATTTATTAAAAAAGATAAAAATGTAGAATTTATTGTAGCTAAAAATGAAGAAACATCTTTAGATAAGGATATAACGATTAGTCAAAACGATGTGAGACAAATCCAAATGGCAAAAGCTGCTTTTTATGCTGGTGCAAAGATTATTCTGAATAATTTAAAGAGTAATTTAAAAATTGAACAAGTCTTTTTAGCAGGTGCTTTTGGAAATTATATTAATGCTTATAATGCAAAATTTATAGGCATGATTCCAGATATTAATGATGATAACATTTTTCAGATAGGAAATGCTGCTGGAATAGGAGCACAACACTGTTTATTGAATAAAGATTTGCGAAATAAAGCACAATCATCATTAAAGAAAATTCAATATATTGAAATTGCAGTAGATAAAAGCTTTCAAAAAGAATACGCTGAGGCAATGTATTTTCCTCATTTAAACCTTGATTATTTTCCAAGTTTAAAAGAATATAAAGTAATCCCCAAAAGGTAAAATTTTTTCATCAGAATTCCCCTCCCTAATTATTTTTGTTTTTATGTGATTTAAAAACCATAGAAATGAATAAAAATCATTTTTACTTTATGTAAAAATATTTAAATTCAGAATTTATTTTATCTTTAATTTAGTCCATATTAATAAATTAAATAAATTCTTAAATACCATTTATAATATTTATTTATATACACAATTAAAAAAAAAAATTAAAAGATTGTAAAAACCGACGTGAGTGAAGCTTTATGTCAAGTTTTAAACTAAAAGTATTATTAACTGGAGCCGCTGCTGTGGGAAAGACTAGTCTTGTTCAGAGATTCATCAAAAACAGGTTCCAAGCAAATTATAAATTAACTGTTGGCGTAGATATTTTAACTAAAGATGTAGAATTCAGACAGGGTGAAATAGCAACACTTTCTATATGGGATATTGGAGGACAACAGAGATTTGAGTTTATCCGTAGTACATTTTACAAAGGAGCAGCTGGAGCATTGTTAGTCTTTGACTTAACTCGAGAACAGACATACACAGAAACAAGGAAATGGCTTACGGAGATTCGCCAATTCGCCGGTGAGAACATTCCATTTGTTTTGATTGGGAATAAAGCAGATTTAATGGAAGACGTTGGAGTAGTGATTGATCGAGATGAAGCTCGTTCATTTGCAGAAAATGAGGGGAGTATTTATATAGAAACTTCTGCTAAGACTGGGATTAATGTTGATGAATCTTTTACAGAGTTAACCCGTCGAATAATTGACTCAAGAACTTAAGCTTTAAGAATAAATTTATTTATCTAAATTCTAATTTAGTAATTTGATTAGATGTTCTGTTTCTGAAAAATAAAAGTCGTTTTCTTGACCTTTTTTTAAAGATGAATTGATGGTTTTAATTTGAACCTTCAAATTTATTGTAAAGATCATCATGAATTATTTTTACGGCATCCTCTAATTTACTTCTCTCAATAACTATTGATAGATTTAACTCATCATGACTTTGAGAAATTGCTTTGACTTGTATGTTTTTTTTATCTAATGCATTGAAGATCTCTACCTTTGTCTTCGTTTCAAGGATTTTAAGACCCGTGATATTAATTACAGAAACGTTTTCCCATTTAATTTGGAAAAATTCTGAAAAGAATTTTGACCTTTTCAAAGCGGCAATTGCGCGTTCTGAGTCAACTTCACTTATAATAAAGGAAGTACTTATTTCAGAGGAACTTTGAGCCACTAATGAAACACTAATTCTATTTTTACTCATAACTCTGAATATTTTAGCAAGAACACCGGGTATATCTACCATACTTCCAGAAATGATGGTTATGATTGTAACAAATTCAACAGCAGAAATCCCTTTAATATGTTCCTTATCAGTCACATCTGAAATTTGTGTGAAACTTTTTTCTAAAGGTTTTTCAAAGTTTCTTATTTCTAAAGGTATTTTGTCTTTTTCAATAGCTTCTAAACATTTAGGATGGAGGATTTTAGCTCCAAAACTAGCAATATGTTTAGCTTCATCATAATCTAAATTTTTTATAAGAGAAGAGTTGGGCACAAATTTGGGATTTATCGCTAATAATCCATCAACATTTTTCCATAAAATAACTCTAATATTTTTATCATTTCCGCTATCATACAGAGCTCGTGCTATAATGGTTGCAGTATAGTCAGATCCCCCTCTCCCTAAAGTGGTTATATAACCTATTTTATTCCTACCAATAAAGCCAGTTAAACACACTATTGTATTTTTATTCGGATTTTCTAATAATGGAACCAACATTCTTCTTGTTCGGGAATTTGTTAAATCATACAACGGATAAGCATTATTAAACTCATCATTAGTTATAATTAATCTATTTGCAGGAATATATACAGAATCAATCCCATTACTTAGAAGAAATTGATTTAATATATATGTAGATAAAATTTCTCCAAAACTTAATACAAAATCTTGATAATAAGGTTCTAATCCAAATTCTTTAATATCTGCAAAAGTATCCTCTAATTCACTTAATTTATCATCGATCCAATCCCTTGCTTTAATATAATGCTCAGAATCTTCAGTGAATATTTGTTCAATTATATCAATATGTCTCTTTTCTATTAATGCTATGTTATTATCTGTATCTTTATCATTTTCTAACATATTTGCAGTTTTCAAAAGTAAATCTGTTATACCACTCAAAGCGGAGACAACATACACTTTCTTTACTTTCTCATAAATATTTGTAATATCGAGGATTTTATTAAATCCGTCCTTATCGTTTAGACAAGAACCCCCGAACTTCATAACGAATATTGGCATTTTGTTCACGCTCTCATTTAAAGTATTAGTTCTTCTGAATATGAATAATTAATTATATTTGCTTAGTAAATTTTATTGATCCATGTACTTTTAAACAAAAATAAAATCAGATTTTCAATTTAAAATTATAATGATTGATCTTCATCTACACTCTTCTGCGTCTGATGGTTTAGATAATCCTTCTCAATTAATAGAACACGCGCTAGAGCTTAAGCTAAAGGCAATTGCTATTACAGACCATGACACAATAGGAGGAATAGAGGAATTTTTGTCATATGGAGAATTAAAGCAGATAATTGTAATTCCTGGTATAGAAATTTCAATTAGACATGATCCTATAAGAGAATTAATAGATGTTCATATTATAGGTTTAAATATAGATAATTGCTCTACAAAATTGATCAATTCTATTAATAAACAGATTAAAGGACGATTAGAGCAAAAAAAAGCAATTTGCAGACGATTAAGAGATGAATTTGGATATAATATCTCGTTTAAAGACGTAAAGGCTATTGCTGGAAGCAAGATTATTGGACGCCCTCATATTGTAGAAATTTTAAGAAAAAATAACCCTAAAAAAGTTGAAGGAAAATCTACAAATGAATTATTCAAACTAATAAGCATTGGGGGCGCCGCTTTTGTTGATAGAAAAGTTGAGTTAAATCTTGAAGAATCTATTGAGTTAATTAAATCTGCTGGCGGAATTCCCATTTTAGCACATCCAGGAATTTATAAGATTTCAGATTGGAAAGAATTTATTAAATTTTGTATTGAAGCAGGAATTGAAGGCATTGAAGTGGAATACACATATGCGAAAAATAGACCCTATTATGATACAGTTAAAGCAGATTGGGCTCAGAATTACTTTCCTGATTACTTTCGAAAAATTGCGAATGATTTTAATCTTATTAAATCAGGAGGTTCAGATTATCATGGTGGTAAAAAACAGATTATGATGGGAGAAGCAAATGTTCCTGATAGTTATATAAAGAAATTTATTTAATCTGTATCGCTTTTAATTTCTCAATTCTTTCTCTCAATCTTATCAGTTAGATGTTCAAAATAAATATTGGAAATTCCATTAACAATAATATAAGTTCCAATAATTATAGAATCTCCGTCTTTTTCATTTTAATAGGCTTTAAGTAAAAAAATAATCTAAAATCTATTGAGCCTAATCATTTAAAAGATTTTGCAATTCTTGAATTTGTCCATCAATTTTGTCCATTAATAAATCTATTTTCTCTTTCTTTTCTTGAAGTTCTTCTGATGTGATTTCTCCAGTGAGCTCCTTCATATCAAGATCTAATAACATCCTAGAAATATCTGCTTTCTTAATTTTCAATTCCAATAACGATTTTTTTAAATTTTCTATCTGGTTTATATCTAAAACTGTAGGTTTTTGTTCAACTTGGTTAGGAATCAGAGGAGTCTTTACTTTTTTGGGTTCGAGTGTAGTTTTTGGTGTTGGAGGCGATATTACTGCTTTAGGTTCGAGTGTAGTTTTTGGTGTTGGAGGCGTTATTACTGCTTTAGGTTCGAGTGTAGTTTTTGGAACTACAGTAGTTTTAGACGGAGGTGGACTTATACTTGTCTTTTTTTCCATTAATTTTAACGGTGATACTGGTACAGGAGCTCTTGGCTCATCCACATTTTCTACTAGACTACCCGGTGACATTCTCAATTTATCTTTGGCATCTTTTGGGACAAAATTTACTGATTTGGGTCGATTTTTCACCATAAAATCTTCTGGATTTAGTGTTAAACCAATTTTCTCTGTTTTTATTTCGGGTTCTATTGGTAACTGAACTTCTTTAACCTTTTGAATACTTTTATCAGTTACTTTTTCTTTTCCATTTAAAGCTGCAATTTCTGTGGGGCTTTTAATTTTAGGTGGCTCTATTGACTTTTGTTCAGGCGGTAATTTTGGCGGTAATGGTTTCTCTTGGGGAGGTAATTTGGGAGGCAATGGGTGCTCTGATATTGCTGGAGATGGAGGAGAAACAGCTTTTTCTAATTCCTTAGTTTTTTTATCCATTGTTGGAGGTTTTTGTTCTACAGGCTCTATAGATGTTGCCGGTGTAGGTTGTGGAGCGCCCACTTTATTTAACATATCTTTAATTTTTTGTGATTTATCAAAGAACTCTCTACCTAACGAATCATCTCCTAATTCTATACATAAATCACTAATTTTGTCAAATAAAAATGCTGCTTTATTAAAATCAGCATCTTTAAGGGCCTTTACTGCTTCCTCAGTTAGCTGATCTCTCTCAAGCAATGGCTTCAAGAGAGGAGAAACTTCTGCACTCATTTCTAAAATATCAGCAATTATTTGAATCATTTTATCTCGATTTTTAGGTTCTAATGCAATCATTGAGTAAGCTTTTAAACCAAGCATTTTTTCAATTTGAACGGAGTTTAAAGCTCCTTTTAAGTCTTGCTTATTACCTATTACTGCAGATTGAGCGTTAGGAGCTTGTTCTTTTATTAACTCTAAGAAATACTTGCTTTTTTCAATGTTTTCTAATGAAGAGTCGGTAATTAAAAGAACAGCATCGCTTCCCTTTATAAAATTGTTCCATAAATAACTAAATTGCTCTTGTCCAGCGAAATCCCATAAATGAAAGTGTAGTTTTCCAATCTTTATAGTAGCAATATCTCCCGTAATTGTTGGTATATGTTGCATAGGAATCTCATCAGCTTTGATTAATTTCGAAATAGTAGTTTTTCCTACACCAGAAAAACCTATTAGAGATATTTTAGGTCGTAAATTCCTATGGATTGCATCTATGGTAGGATCAAAAACTTCAAATGTTTTTGCATCAAAACGATGCTGTAATATATCTTCAAATAAACTTAAAAATTCAGTTTTACATCTTTCCAATTCTTTTTTTATATTTTCAAATTTATCAGTTAAACTTGTTACAAATAAAAAAATAAGATTA
>CAYNEU010000540.1:0-3704 GCA_964396275.1 uncultured archaeon
TTTTTTGAGAAAATTATTGGACCAAGAAGATCTAGATTGATTTTAGAAGAAAAAAATGCCCTGATAGTAGGTATCTGTTCCGCCAGAGATGATTTGGCCGAGGGTAGAATCGGGGATGAGCAATTGGATTGGTTAGGCCGCCAGTTTAACCGGAATTTAGAAGATCGAGTAATCGCATTACATCACCATTTAATTCCAATTCCAATGTCTGGACAAAAATTTACAACAGTCCGAGATGCGGGAGAAATTTTAGAATTTACTAATTTATTTGAAATAGATCTAGTATTAATGGGCCATCGCCATGTTCCTCATGCTTATACCATTTCTTGGAAGAATTCATCAAGTACAACCTTTCTTTACAGTGGTACTTCAACTTCAAATAAAATCCGCGCTAATGATGCCCCTAGTTTTAATCATATTTTTCTTAATGAAGGTAATTTAGAAGTTTACATAGTTAATTCGGTAAATCTTAAGAAGAATTTATTATTGGAAAGAAAGGAACATCATACAGAGTTTATTAGACCACGGAAAACACGAATCGAACATTTACTTGCATCAGAAGTATGGGATGAATAAAAAGAATTCTATAAAGCAGGTGTAAATATATGCCTAAACCAGTTACACCATTATTAACGGTTGATGCTGTAATCTTATCAAATAACAAAAAGGATATTATCTTAATCCGGCGAAAAAACCCTCCTTTTCAAGGGCAATTTGCATTACCTGGAGGATTTGTTGATATTGGTGAGACCGTAGAAAATGCTTGTATTCGTGAAGCAAAAGAGGAAACAAATATTAGTGTGAAAATTATAAAACTTATTGGAGTTTTCTCCGATCCAGACAGAGATCCAAGAGGCCATACTATCACCGTAGCCTTTCTTTGTGAACCATTAACAAAAAAGGAGAAACCAAAAGCTTTAGATGATGCTGCTGCCCTAGAAATCATACCTTTATCAAAACTTACCTCTTTAGAATTAGCTTTTGATCATATGGAAATTATTAAATGTTCAGGGATTTTAGATAATTAAGATAAATAGGTTTATATTTTTTCCTTTATTTCATAGAGATTTTGAAAAGAATCTTTAATAAAAAGATAATATCCAACACCGTCTTTCCTTGGAACTTTCACTATATCATATCCCATTGAACTTGCTCTATTAACAAAATCATCTCTATTTTCTATTAATAAGCACGAATGAGTAAAAGTGTCCTGTGCTTTACTATCATCATTAGTAATAAAAACTTCAAAACTTAGAGACCCTTTTTCGTATCGTATAATTTTTTGTTCTTTTCTTACACCAAAAAATTTTTCTATCAAATCAGCTGAGACTATGAATGATCTTGTTTTTTCTAACCCCAATAATTCAATAAAAAAATTATCTGAATTACTTTCGTTATTTGCAGCAATAGCTATATGCTCTAAGTTTTTCTCACTTATATTCATAACACTTATCCAACTAAATTTTCATTTTTTTAACTCAAATTCTAATCGTATTTATATACGAATATTACGATTATTTTTATTTAATATCTTAGTTAATTATTTATATCGTTTTGTAAATTATCACAACTGATTTTTTATTTAAAATTTAAAAATTTATAGGTTACAATATTATTAATAGGTCAAAAAAAATAGAATAAGGTTAAGGTATTTCGTAGATGACTGAAGTTTCAGAAGAACAATTTCTAAATAAACTTTATGAGGTTGTATATAAACTTTCAAATATAGTAAAAACTCAATCTCCTCGTTTTAAGAAAAAATGGGACGAATATTTGAAGCCTCTTAATGTTGAACCTCATATTGTTCGCCAAATACCTCTTGATAAAGACAGATTTTTAAAAGAAATTGATTACAGAATTACAGTCCTAAAAAACGTTGAACAAGCAACATTAGATGGCTTTTATTCAGTAAAAACCTTATTACAAACCTTTTATGGTTCTTATTTTGATTCTGCGCTATTTAAAAATGATTTTTCTAAGGAGGATCAATTAGTATTAAAATATTTCGTCGCAAAAGAAATTCTAGGAAATCTAATACAATATAATAAATTAGATCATGAATCTGTTCCATTAAAATATAATATTATTGCCAGAAATTATACACTAATGAAGTTGAAAGGCCAAACAAATCATGAAATAGAGGATAACTTAAACAAATTAAATATAAAGAATATAAAGTTGAGTGATGTCGAAAATTTCATGAAAGAAATCGAATCGGATGGAATCATTAACGTTAAAAAGAAAGGCAAAAACTATCATTATAGTTTAAAAACAGAATTAGAGTTGACCAAAGAGGGAAAGAAATACTATAGTCAAGTACTTCAACCACTAGTTGATTTTCCAACCCTCTTTTTTCGTAGCTTCTTCAATATCAGAGAATTAAATGTCACTTTAGATCAAAACGTTACGTATCGTGATTTTCTTCAAAAAATTCTTTTAAAAACAGCAACGCAGGGATTTGCTCCTACTAATTATGTCTTCAAAAATTTGGTTAAATATTATGAAAAAATAAAAGATGAAGCTTAGTACATTGAAATCTTATGAAAAAATTAAGGATGAATTTACCTAATTTCTTTAATTCTCCTTAAAATTCGAATTCTTTCATTACCTCCTCGACAGAATAATTCTCATGTAGAATTTTACTAATAGCTCGAACTAATTTTGTTGGATCTTCCGCTTGGAATACATTTCTGCCAAAAGCAACTCCTGATCCACCTGCTTCAATCGAGTCTTGCACCATCTGGAGTAAATCTGGAATGGTGTCCATTTTAGGACCGCCCGCAATAATAACTGGAATATGTCTTACTCCATTAGTAATCTTCCTAAATGAATCAATATCTCCAGTATAATTTGTTTTAACTATATCAGCTCCCAATTCAACTCCAGCTCTTACTGCAATATTAACTACACTAGGATCGTTTTCATTTGTAATTTTTTTTCCTCGTGGATACATCATTACTATTAAGGGTACACCCCATTCTCTACTACTTTCCACAATTTTTTGAGCATCTTGAAGCATTTCTGGTTCATCCTCTGCACCAATATTTATATGAATTGAAACCGCATCTGCTCCCATCTTTAAAGCACGCTCAACAGAACAAACTAAAACTTTCCTATTAGGATGAGGTGATAAACTAGTAGCTCCTGATAAATGAATAATCAACCCAATATCCTTTCCATATTGCCTATGTCCTGCACTAACCATCCCAGAATGCATTAAAACAGCATTTGCTCCCCCTAAGGCAACTTTATCCACCATTGCTGCTAAATCTTCTAATCCGTGGATAGTCCCCATAGTCAATCCATGATCCATTGGAATTATTATAGTTTTTTTGCTTTTCCTATCAAAAATCCGTTCTAATCTTATTCTTTTACCAAGACTCAATGTAAACACTCACTTTAATAAATTTATATAAACTATTCAATATAATTAGAGCATAAATATAAAATTTAGTTTATGTTGGTACTTTTAGTATTTTGTTTTAATTATTGATAATGCACTAAATAATTTTCCATATTTTAATTCGAAATATATAAATAGTCAATTGAAGGTTAAATTATTTAGTATGGTAATTTCATCAAAAATAATAAATGTACCCCTTCTCAGTGGCGTAGTTCTTTTTTTTATTGGAACCTTTTTAATTATAATCGGAAGAGCGTCGTGTAGGGAAAGAGTGTCAGGTATCGTGTAGATCTCGGTGGTC
>CAYNEU010000541.1:0-2972 GCA_964396275.1 uncultured archaeon
GTTGTAAAATTACAAACATATCCTCCTATTGAACTAATTTTAGCGTTTAGAAATACGTTAATGAGCTTATGCTCGTTAACTGTCTTAATTAAATCTTTAAGAAATTCTTGAACGTCATAATTTTCTATAGTTTGATAAATATTATTAGAAAAACCCCCTAATTTTTCACTTTTCTCTACGAGGAACACTTCAAATCCTTGATTTGCAAGATTTAAAGCTGCTGACATCCCAGAAATACCTCCTCCAATTACCATTCCCTTGTGAATTACTTCTACTTGTTGTTCTTGAAGAGGGACTAATTTTCGAGCTTTTGCAACAGCCATTCTCACTAAGTCCTTTGCTTTTTCTGTTGCTTTCTCTGGTTCATGCATATGTACCCATGAACATTGATCACGTATATTTGCTAAATCGAAGAGATATTTATTCAAACCTGCCTCTCTAATGGTTTCTTGAAATAATGGTTCATGAGTTCTTGGTGTACATGAAGCGACTATTACTCTATTTAAATTATACTCTTTGATTTTTTCTTTAATATTAGTTTGAGTATCAGCAGAGCAAGTATACAAATTTCTTTCTGCGTAAATTACATCAGGTAATTGATTTGCATATTCAACAACTTCAGGAACATCTACAACTCCTCCAATATTAATGCCACAATGACATATAAAAACACCAATGCGAGGTGGTTCTCCACTTGTATCAATTTCTTTTGGTAATTCTTTTTCAGTGATTAATGTGTTCCTAACATCAGATAAAAGAATATTCACAGCACCTGCGGCAGCACTCGCCTCCACAACTGTTTCTGGAATATCTTTAGGTTCTGAAATCATACCACACACATAAATTCCTTCTCTGGATGTCTCTACGGGGCAGAATGGTTTTGTCTTACAGAAATCATAATCATTCAATTCAATGTTTAATTTTTGTGCTAACTCTTTTGTGCTATGATTTGGTAAAGCTCCTACTGCTAAAACGACTAAATTAAAAACCTCACTAACTACTTTTCCATCTTCATTTTCAAAATGAAGTAATAGATCTTTTGTTTCAGGTATTTCTTTAATATCCGATATTCTGCTTCTAATATATCTTATACCATATTCATTTTGAGCACGTTCAATATATTTATCGAAATCTTTTCCAACAGCTCTCACATCCATTGAAAAAATCGTGGGTTCAATAATTTCCATATGTTCTTTCGCAATTACAGCTTCTTTAGCGGTATACATACAACAAACTGAAGAACAATATTCTACACCATGTTTTTTATCTCTAGACCCTACACATTGTAGGAATGCTACTTTTCTTGGAATTATTCCATCGGAGGGTCTAAGGATAAGCCCCGAATGAGGACCACTTGCGCTTAAAATCCGTTCAAATTCAATACTAGTGACTACGTTTAAAAATTTACTGTACCCATATTGTTGGGTAAGACTAGGGTCATATTCATCAAACCCAAGTGCTAAAACAATAGCTCCAACATTCAGAGTAGTAAATTTATCTTCAAGAGTGTAATCTATTGCTTTAGCTTTACAGACTCCTTTACAAAAACCACATCCTATACATATTTCTTGGTCTATCGAAAAAACTAACGGAACTGCTTGTGGAAATTTTACAGATATCGCAGATCTATTTGATAATCCTTCATTGAAGAAATCAATTGCCTCTACAGGACATTCTTGTGCACATACACCACAACCAGTGCATTTCTCTTGATCTAATAATAAAGTTTTTTGTTGCAGCTCTACAGTAAAATTGCCGGGATTTCCATCAATTTTTTCTAAAGTTGTATTAATTAAAAGTGTAATATTTTCATGACGCCCTGCAGCAACTAATTTAGGAGCGAGGATACATATGGAACAGTCATTCGTAGGAAAGGTTTTATCTAATTGAGACATAACTCCTCCTATACTCATTGATGATTCAACTAAATAAACTTTAAAACCAGAATCTGCTAGATCCATTGAAGCTTGGATACCTGCTATTCCTCCTCCTATAACTAGAACTGAACCAATTTTTTCCATCTTTAAACCTCTTTAATCGATATGAAAGTGGGAATTTCTTCATTTATTTGATCAACATCAACTAAACCTCGAGCTCGAAGAGTTACAATATGTTGTAATACTTTATAAGGTTCAACGTCAATTTCTTTTGCAATATCAGGAACAGATTTACCTTCTTTTTTAATTTTTTCTAAAATTTTATGACGAATAATTTCATTTTCAATAGCATTATCAAGTATTTCCTCAAATTCTTCTGTTGGTATTATTTCCCCATATACATTTCCATCTGTGGTTAATTCTCGTTGCCTAGCAACTAAAGCTCTTAACCTTGAATCGCATAGGGCAAATTTAACAGCATTTAGATTATCAATTATTTCTTTCTTTACTTTATCATTTTTAATTGGAGATGGTCCCAATTTACGGATATGTTCCGTGAAATCACCAATTATTTGGGCGAATCTATTTCCTTCTGATGCAGAAACCCAATCAAGTCGAACTCGATCAGAGAAATTTATCATTGATAAGGTTTTATTTAACATTTTCATTTTTAATTCTGTTTCATAATTACCACTTATATAATGGCAATCTCCTAAATGACATCCTAAAACAAGTACTCCATCAATACCATTCATAAATGCTTCAGCAATAAATACTGGATCAACTCTTCCAGAACACATAACGCGAATAACTCTGACATTTGTTGGGTATTGGATTCGACTAACACCTGCTAAGTCTGCTCCAGCATAAGAGCACCAATTACATAAGAAACCTAAAATTTTTGGTTCAAAGACCATTTATTCTCCACCTCCATAAGTTGCAATTTCAGCAATAATTTGATCACTAGTAAAATGATGTATGGTTATTGCATTTTGCGGGCAACTAGCACCACATACTCCACACCCCTTACAAACAACTTTATTAACTATTACAGTATCTGTTTCCTCATCTTTAGATATTGCACTATAGGGACAA
>CAYNEU010000542.1:0-3045 GCA_964396275.1 uncultured archaeon
AATATTATTGAACCTAAAAAATATTCCCATTTAACTTCAAAATTTCTTATGATATAACAATTGTTAGATGAACATATCCATAAAATCTGACTAATTATACTATGCTTCTGGAATTAAAACAATAAAATTACTCCCCTGAGAATAATCTCCAGGTACTTTGTCTTCAACCCAAATTTTTCCATTATACTTATCTATTATTTTTTTAACAAGAGATAATCCAAAACCCATTCCTTTAGAATATTTTTCTTTATTATAAGATCTCTTGAAAATAGTTTCTTTCCGATGGTCTGGTATTCCAATACCATTATCCTTAATCTCAATTTTTACATAATCAATTTCATGATTGAGCTCCTTTGAAATGGTTACATCAATTTCCACATTAGGATTTTTGTTATATTTTTCAGCATTAATTAAAATATTCTCAAATAAATCTAACAAAAGTTCATTTGCTTTAACCCATATCGTTTCCTTTGGAGTATTTATAGAAATGTTTATTTCTCTCTCTTGAAAACTTCTCTTAATAATTTCAATTGCATCCTTAAGCATTTTTATTACATTGATTTTTTCTAAATAGATTTCAGATTCCTCCAATTTTACAAGTTTTTGTACATTTGAAACTAAATTTGTGCCTCTAAAACCTTGGTTTCTTATAATATTTATTAAATCATCTAAATCTTTCGCATTTTTGCCATTTTTTCTATATAATGAATATAGCTCTGTAGAGGATAAAATATTTTGAAGAATATTATTCACGTCATGAGTAAGTAAATCTCTGTAAAACTTTTCATTATCATGAACTTTAGTTAACTCTTCGGTTTTTGAAATATTTTCGCTTAAAATGCTAATAAAAATCCCATTAACTACTAATAATAGAGCGCGGAGTAGATTATCTAAGTTCTGTAAACCCATTATATCAATTCTAAATAAAAAAGGAAAAAAAATCAATGTTCCCGCCAGAAATATCGGTACAATTAACCCTTTCATTTTCCACCAAAGACAGGCACATATTATTGGTATATAAAAAAAATGGGAAAAGACAATATCAATTTTAAAAGATATTTGAAAAAAGTAATTTAATAGAGATGAGACGATTAAAAGAACTATAATTATAAAAACCTTTAATTTATCTATAAAATTTTTAAGGTTCATTGTTATAATCAACTCACGTATCTGCTATTATATAGATGCCTTTTGTCATAAATCTTCTTTTTATATTCAATTATCTTATTTAATTGGAAATCCTATTAATTATAGCCACTTTTTATCTATTTTTTAAAATATAAAATAAAATTTTCAAATTGCAAAGTTAGTGAGTTGCACAGGATATACAAGGGTCAAATGCCCTAATAATTATCTGAATTTTTTTTTTAACTAAATTTATATCTCCTGTTTTCTCAAATAATTCTTGGGCATATTTTGTAATCATCTTGTTAATAAGAGGAATATTAAATTCAGTAGCAATAAATAATTTGATTCGATCAATCGAATTATTTTTATTAAGGTGATAATGATGTAATAAAATCCCTCTAGGTGCTTCAATAACACCTATTCCATCTAAGTTTTTTACTGAATTCAGAGAGGGAAGTTTTTCTCTTTTACTTAAAGAAGGATCTTCTAAAATTTTTAATCCTCGATAAGATTCAATATACATTTCTAATAATCTAATAAAATTAGTAAATAATATACTGTTTTTCCAGGATTTATTAAAATGATCAAGATAATTATTAATTTCATCAATTTCATAATTCTCGACGATACTATAACGGGAGAAAGGACCAACAATTACATTATTCTTATTTTCGAAATAAAAATCAATTCCACGTAAATTAATCTCTTTTCCAAAAAGGGTAGGGTATTTTTGATTTTCAAATTCTATTAAGTTTTTATTACTTTCTCTAATTCTTAAAGTATCTGAATATCGATCATAATTTCCATAGTTAGATAGGCCTAGAACAATATAATTTGGAAGCTGATATTCTTTTGGAGGGATCTGATTAGAAAACAATTCAATAAATTTTTCTATAATCCATTCTAAACTGACTAAAGCTTTTTGAAAGAATTTTCGAGCCAGGACAATATTTTTTCGAGAAGGAGAATAAATAATACCTCCTGGATAAGGTGAAATCAAATGTACAGATCTACCGCCAAATAAGTTATTTATTTCATTTCCAATTTTAATTAAATCATATAAATTTGCAGTTAATTGAGGATTAAATTTAATTAATTCGTAAGGAGAAAAGGTTTTTTGGCTTAAATTAAAAATAAGTAGAAGATCAGGTAGAGTTTGGAAGAAAAAATTCATAGTATGAGACTTAATTAATTCACCGCTCATTAAAAGACGTCTTAAAAGAATTGATTGTTCTGAAACTTTAATATTAAATATATCTTCTATTGCTTTACAACTTGCGATTGCTTGAGAAGCATAGCATAACCCACATATTCGGGATACTAATTTTGGAATATCAAATAGTCTTTTTCCTATTAAAAAATTTTCAAATCCTCGATATATTTTAAATTCTAAATTTACCAATGAAACTTCATCATTTTGAATATAAATTTCTACTTCTCCATGACCTTCAACACGTTTACAAACATCAACAACTTTTAACAATCTCTTCACCTTTTCAACTTTGGCTTTGAGAATCGATAAAAAAGACCAGAATAATTTTTTAACTCCGGTGATAATTCTATCAAGCTTAAATAATTAATAATATTAGATGTAAAATCTTTTGATACAGGTCCCATACATCCTTCACACGGAAGTCCCATTTTTATACATTTATGTTCACAACCATCGCGAGTTATTGGTCCTAAGCATAAAATACCTTTTTTCAAAAAACATTCAGAATTCTCTTCATCTAATTTAATTTCTTCTGGATTAGGATTGATTTTAGTTATATTTATCTGAAAATCAATTTCTAGATTCCCTCTTAATGGACAATTACCGCACATATTTTTTTCGGATAAGATTATATCTTTATTTTCAACTAATCTAATTAAACAATTTCCAAAAAGCTTAGAGGGAGGAGGACAGCCAGGAATAAC
>CAYNEU010000543.1:0-4166 GCA_964396275.1 uncultured archaeon
CTCTAAACCTTTTTAAAAATAAAAGATTTTAGCTAAACTGATTGAAAAGAAAAAAAAGTGATTAATAAATTAGATTATTTTATTATGTGAATTGTTTTCCATTTTTTAAGCATTATGATAGAAATGCTTATTCCCGCTAATATTATAAAGAATATACTATATCCGGGGATTCCTCCTCCTGATGATGGGATGGTTACCGTAATCTTAATACAATTAGAAAGAGTTATGCCAAAATTATTTTTAGCGACAGCTGCAAAATAATATTCTCCAGTGTTATATCCACTTAGATGCTTGGTCATATTTGTGGTTTCCAATGTAATAGGTGTTAAACTACCATTATATTCAGTAATATAGTGTGAGTATTCATAGATTGAATAATTCTTCGCAAATTCTGAGTCCGTCCACTCTAAATCAAATATTCCATCAGTATCTGGGTTAGTAGCGTTTGTTGACAGAGTAAAAGAATATGGAAGTAAATATCCAAAAATCGCATTAGTATCTAATAAATCTACTGAATCTTGTTGTGTTCCGCTATTATAAACAAATGTACCATTTAATAAAATTCCTGAATTCTTTTCATACCATACTACTCCACCTAATCCATCTAAATCTTCAAGTTCCCAGACACTAATAGGTCCAAATCCGGGAAATTCTGAATCAATGCTATTGGTAACCTCGAAAATATGATCTCCTTCGCCATCAACAGCTATAGGCACGTAAGTTCCTATTGATACGTTATGAAATATCCAAAAAAGAGTATGAATTCCTGGTAAGAAATGTGGAGGAGTAGGATCTATATTACTCATAATTCTAGTTGTTGTATCTTCAGTCCAATGACCAGTACCTATAAAACTCACATCCATGCTTACATTGTAAGTATTAACTGTGTATCCAGTATAAGTAGTATTCATAAAAACAACCCCCGCATAATTATAAATCATATATAATCCATCAAATAATCCAGAAATAGGCTGAACATTGCTAAAAGCAGCATTTGTATTAGTAATTTCAAATGTGTAATTAGTCGCCGCATAGGGGAAAAATCCTTTTATTAAAATTCCTGTACTCTTTTCATACCATGCAATTCCTCCAGGAAAAGTTAAATCATCTAATTGCCAAACTTCTACTGAGCCAAATCCGGGGATATTAAAAACATTTTCATTCGTTATATTAAAAATATGATCAGGGCCGCCATCTACTACAATTGGTACACTATCATAAAGGTTAACATTAGTAAAGATCCAAAATAGGGTATGTTCTCCATTTGTAAAGGAAATTGAATTACTTATTAGGCGAGTTGTCTCATCTTCAACCCATGTACCAATACCCAAACCGGGAAGCCGCATCGTCACATTAAAATTATTACCAGAATCGTATTCATAGCTGAGTCCTGCATTAAATATTGTACCCAAAACATAATATGTATAATTAATAATCATACCATCAAATATTTCAGCTTGTGAAATTTCTAAATTGTTTGGTGTTTCAACACTTATTTGAGGTGTCCTTCTCATAATAGTGAAACTTGAAATCAATGGAAGGATTAAAAGAATGATTGTCATTCTTAAAGTCATTTTAGTTTTTAAATTAAGTTTTTTCATGTTATTAAACCTTAATTCTATTGTGATTTCTTTTTTGTAGATATTGTGTAATATTAGAATTAAAGGAAACGCCAATATATAATATCTTCTTTACATAAAAGTCAATTTGATAAGAATGGACGTGATGGGGAATCTTTTTTAAATTTAAATAACGGATAATGTCAATGATGTTCAAAATATTGTTTATTTTTCTCTAAACCAATTTACAAAATATATTTAGCTGATACTTATCAAAAGAAAAAAAAAGAATTTTAAATTAGATTATTTTAATAAGCGAATTGTTTTCGATTTTTTGAGCAATATCATAGAAATACTTAATCCCGCTAATAATAAGAAGAAAATACTATATCCTGGAATCTCTCCTGATGAGGGAATAGCAACTGTAATCTTGATACAATTAGACAGTGTTATGCCAAAATTATTTTTAGCGACAGCTGCAAAATAATATTCTCCCGTGTTATATCCACTTAGATGCTTGGTCATATTTGCGGTTTCCAATGTAATAGGTGTTAGACTGCCATTAAATTCAGTAATATAGTGGGAGTATTCATAGATAGAATAATTCTTCGCAGATTCTGAGTTTGTCCATTCTAAATCAAAAATTCCGTCGGTATCTGGATTGGTTGCGTTTGTTGAGAGAGTAAAAGAATAAGGACGCAAATATCCAAATACAGCATTAGTATCTTGCAACATCAAAGAATAATTACCCATTCCAGATCCCCAAACAAATGTACCATTTAATAAAATTCCTGAATACTTTTCATACCAGACTAGTCCACCAAAACCATCCAGATCTTCAAGTTCCCAAATACTAATAGGTCCAAATCCAGGAAACTCTGAATTAACGCTCTTTTTAACCTCGAAAATATGATCTCCTTCTCCATCAACAGCAATAGGCACATTAGATCCTAATGACACGTTAGTAAATATCCAAAATGGAGTATATACGCCTGGAAGGAAAGTCATTCCAGTACCTGCGTCATTGCTTATAATTCTAGTTGTGGCATCATCAGTCCAGGTATCAACACCTATCGGAGATAAATCTGAAGTGCAATTGTATATATTAACTGAATATCCTGTATACTGAATTTTTAAAGGGAGACTTGTAGCTTCTCCGTACACTAAATAATCCATATATAATCCATCAAATAATCCCGATAGAGGTGCCACATTGCTAAAAACAGCATTGATATTAAAAAGTTCAAGTGTATAATAGCCAACTCCACAGATAAAGTATCCTTTAATTAAAATTCCAGTACTCTTTTCATACCAGGCAATTCCTCCTGGAAAAGTCAAGTCTTCCAACTGCCAGACCTCAACAGATCCAAATCCAGGAATATTAAAAGTTTTTTGGTTCGTTATGTTAAATATATGGTCTCCCTCGCCATCTACTACAATTGGTACAAGGTCGTAAAGACTAACATTTGTAAAAATCCAAAATGGGGCATGTGATCCATCAATAAATGTAACTGGTCCACTTGACATACTAATTTGGCGAGTTGTTTCATCCTCAACCCATGTACTAAGTCCCACACCGCTAATCCAACTCAATACATTAAAATTATTACCAGAATCATATTCATAGCTGAATCCTGAATTATGTTGGATTCCTGTTATATAAAATGTATAATTTACGACCATACCATCAAATATTCCTGCTTGAGAACTTTTTACGTTTTTTGGTACTTCTATATTGATTCGAGGAATATACTTCAGAATAGTGAAACTTGAAATCAACGGAAGGAAAAAAAGAACGATTATTAGCACTAAAGCTAATTTAGCTTCCAAATTAATTTTTTTCATGATATTATAACTTTTTTTGATTGTGATTTCTTTTTTATAGATATTATTAATATTAGAATTAAAGGAAACTTCATTATATAATATCTTGTTTACATAAAAGTCAATTTATGAGTGGACAGAGATGATTTGCTAAAATTTATAATTTAATGAATGAAAAAGTCTTCCATATGCTTTAGAATTTAAGAATGTTGCATCAACTTATTTAAAAAAAAAGTTAAAGAAAAAATAATTAATAATTATTTTTTATCATTTTGGATATTCTTTTCTTTAAGATGATTATCGCTATCCCTAAAGTTGCAATAATAACCAGTAGTTCATAGCCGGGGATTCCACCACCTCCTCCTTCGTGAAGAATTACCACTGAAATACAGTTTGAAAGAGTTTCTCCATATTCATTAGATGCTACTACAATAAAATAATACGTTCCATCAGAGTATCCCTCTAAATGCAATTGTAAATCTGTTGTCTCTTCAATCAATATTGTTAAACTTTCATTAATTTCTGTTATATAGTTGGAATATTGATAGACAGTATAATTATTTGCCTTGAAAGATTCGGTCCAGGAGAGATTAAATGCACCATCGCTATCATACGGGGTATCTGCATCAGTAACTAGTGTAAATGATTCTGGAAGTTGGTGAGTATAAATATTCACTACAATGCAGTTTGAAAGAGTTTCTCCATATTCATTAGATGCTACTACAATAAAATAATACGTTCCATCAGAGTATCCCTCTAAATGCAATTGTAAATCTGTTGTCT
>CAYNEU010000544.1:0-5958 GCA_964396275.1 uncultured archaeon
TTAGTTATACAACCAGGTAACTCTCAAAGACCAATGTACATCTGTACTTGTTGTGGATGTTGTTGTGGAATTCTTACTAATCAGAAAAGACTATCAGAGCCGGCTCAGTTCTTTGCTACGAATTTCTATGCTTTTGTCGACGAAGATCTCTGTGTAGGATGTGGAACCTGTGAAGATAGGTGTAATATGGACGCTATTCACATTGAAGATAATATTGCTCATGTCAATAAAGCGAGATGCATTGGGTGTGGTGCTTGTATTCCTACTTGCACTTCTGAGGCTATTCAGCTTTATAAAAAAGAAAGAGAAATTATCCCTCCGATAAATACTAAAGCAACTTATATGGCGATAATGGATAAAAAGGCAGAATTAGCGCATGCTGAAAAAAATTCTTAATTTTTTATTTTTTAATACTATGAAAGGGTGTATATTATCTCAGAACAGTTAAAATATAAATTGTGTGTTTTTGGTGATCGTGGTGTCGGAAAAACATCTTTAACTCGAAGATTTGTAACAAAAACTTTTAAAGAAGACTTAAAAATGACAATAGGTACGGATATTACGAAAAAATCTCTTGAAGTTGATGGAAAGAATGTGGTACTTCAGATATGGGATTTTGCTGGTGAAGAAAAATATCAAATTCTTTTTCCTAGTTTTGTTAAGGGTGCGCATGGTGGGATTTTTATGTATGATATAACTAGAGAGAGTAGTTTAAAAAATATTGAAAACTGGTTGTCTTTTTTCAAAGATAAGCAGGGTATTCTCTCATTTCCAATTATTATAGTTGGAGGTAAAATAGATCTCGAGAATTTGAGATTAATTGATATAGAGCAAGCTATTGATATGGCACAATTACACAATTTAGATGGATATTTTGAGTGTTCATCGAAAACAGGCCAAAATGTTGAGAAAATATTTGAAGCAATAACAAGGTTTATGATGAAAAAAGAAGCTGTATAGAGCTTCTTTTATTTTCAACCAATTAGATCTCAATATTTAGAATTTAATGACTTCAATAAGATTTAAATTTTCAATTATTATACTTTACTTTATGCCAATATATATATTAGCAACTAAACTTCAAAATCCTGACTTAGTAGAGAAAAGGAAAGAACAAGGAGAGAAATGGTTAAATCTGGTTAGAGAGAAAGTTCCAAATATTAAATGGATTGCACATTATGCCATATTAGGTCGTTATGATTTTCTTGATATATTCGAAGTGAAAGATGAAAAAGAAGCAGCAAAAGTCTCGTTGCTTTCTCGTTCTGCGGGAGCTACATTCGCAGAAAGCTGGGTTGCTATTCCATATACAGGATTTCTTGAATTAGTTGAGGATTTAAAATAATATAACATATTCTTTAGAGTTATAAACGTAGTTCACTAAATCTCATAATTAACTTTAGAAATTTTTATTTGAGTTTAAATTGTTTTTTTCAAAATAAAGTAATAATGCTAGAGTTAAGGAGTAAGATAAAAAAGAGAAAATTCCAAAGAGTCAGAGATTCTTTTGCTTGTCGATATAGACATTGTAACCGTTGTGAGACGAATTTAAATATTTATAACAATGAAGAGATCGTTTGTGCGTTATGTGGAGAAACTTTTTGCGCTAATTGCATAGATTATCATCAGAAATATTGTTATAATATGTATACTTGAAGCTTTTCAAATATTATCGTAGCTAAAATATGATATATGAAAAGTATCAAGAAATTCTATTAGATAAGGGTAAATTTCATTTTTTCAATGTGACTCCAAAGTGTATCAGCTTTTTCAACCCAATCATCAAAATCTTTTGGATTTTCAGGAAATTTTTCATAATGTTCTCTAATTCTTCCAGAAATTTTCATATATCTTAACATAGTTCCTAATGCTTTTTTGGAAAACTGCCTAGTTAAGAGACCCCAAAGAAATAAACCTACTATCTTTAACATCCTTCCAAAACTCATATCTAATTCAAGATTTTCCCACATTGAAGTGAAATCTCGACCACTAAATATAAAACTCTTTTTAAAGAGATAAATTACGTCTTTTTTGGTAGTATTGGCAGCACCCGGAATTTGGGCCAATAAAGCAGCAAGTTTTGCTCCTCGATTTCTGAAAAAACGTATATTTATTGGCCATAAATTTTCTCTATTTAACTCTAAATTCTTCTTTAAAGTTGTATGAATCACATCCGAGGCTATAAGACTCACATACCAAGAAGATTCGATTGCTTCACCACTAAAAGATTTCGACATACATGCACTATCACCAATACAAAAGAATCCATTACCAACAAGAGAATATGGTGACCTACGATAAGCTGTGGTGGCTTTATGTACTTCTAAAACTTCATAAGGGGGGAAAGGAACTTCTTGTAGGAAGATTTCCATAGCTTTTTCTTGGTTTTCATATCCTCCTGGTTGACCTCCGCCAAATATGTTTGCATTTGGTAAGAAATGAGGTGCTACCCAAGTTTTATAATATAGATATGAAATTGACTCTTCGTATTTTCCCTTACCTGGATGTGGTTGATCTGGATTCTTCCATTGTATAACTCTCTGAATTACATACATTTTATCTTCATCCTCAATTTTGAATGTTTCTACTCCAAAATCCTTAGGCAGAGACTGTCGTACAACTGCTGAAGAACCAGTAGAATCAACAATTAGCTTTCCAAGCATCTCATGGATTTTGGCCTCTTTTTCAAATTTAACTCCTATTAGGTTATTTTCTTTTAATATCGGTTCTTTATATGCAGCTAAAAATATGAATTGAACCCCATCTACTTCAGCTAATTTCATTAGTCTCTGTATAAAATATTGAAATCTCATTGCAGTTACCGGATATTCCATTACCTGTTGATATTTTCCATAAGGCCCATAATACGAAGTCCATTTAAAATTTGTGATAAACTCGTCTGTTCCTTCTATAGGCGGAGGGATTTTATACTTATCAAAAACTATAGTCTCTAAGTGAAACTGATCCATTTTTGAACCGGTATTTTCTTTTGAGTCTTTCTCAATAATTAAGACTGAATGCCCCTTTTTTCTCAATTGCCAACCAAAATATATTCCAACAGGTCCGGCACCAACTATAATTATATCAGCAGAATTTTCCATATTAAATATCCCACTTTCCTAAATATTCTAATTTTTTTCGAATAATTTATATGATTCTATAAAAATAGTCTATGATTTATTTGCTTTACGGCATTTATAAAAATGATTAATTTAAAGGGAAAAGTATATGCTTACTGAGAAAAATGCTTATAAAATTGGTATTTTTTCATCATCAAGATTCTCAAATTCTCTAATTTCATCATTTTTTGATAATACATGAATATATCCATGATATATTATGAATCTGTATTTCTCAATATCTACTTCCTCTGATTTAGGCATGATTTAGGCCCTTTAAGAAACAATTTCATTCTTTTTTAAAATCCAATTGTCGATCATGAACTTTTGATTATTATTTTTGTTTTTATCAAAACTTGAGTGAATTCTGGACTTAGGGATCCAAACTTCAGTTCCGCTATCAAATTGGATAAGTAAAGCTTTATCAGTTTCACCTTTGATAATTCCATTAACGGTTTGTATCTTATTTGAATTATCAATCTTTTCTCTATATTTCGTATCGTTAAATGAATTTTCCTTATTAGTGATTATTTCCTCTTGAATTACAATATTTGCCATTAATTCTGAATTACTCTTTTTTAAAATATTAGGAGTTGTAGCAAATTCTATTTTTTCTTTTAAAAAATGTTTCAGTAATAATTCTATTATCTTAATCTGAGCATATTCAAGCACTTTAGAATATTTACCAATGTGAATCCATAACTTATTATATTCTCCATTTTCCCACTTGAAGGAAATTTGTGTTTTCACATCTTTAAACGTATGATAGCTTGACCATGATTTTGTTTCTTTATCTAATACTCGAATTATCCAAACCATTTCTTCTAACGAAAATTTAATGACTTTGCCTTCTCCGATACTCGGTTTTTCCCAAGAACCATCATTTTTGCTTTTAATAAGCCTAAAAAAGATGTGAGGCTCATTCTTAGAAGAACTTTGAATAATCAAACCTACTTTCTGACCAAAAAAACTATAACTATGATTATCTACCATACATTTATCAATTATTGGATATTTTTAAAGAAAAACAGAGTATAAATTTAGTATTTTTGTCGAAAAATTAAAAATTACCTTTACAAAAATTTTTTTTAATTTTTAATATTTCTTATCAGTATGGGAGCTGAGCATAATAAAATATCTGAAAGAGATGTAGTAAAATCTACCCAATATCCCAACACTATAGCTACTTTAAAAAAAGATTTTGAAGTGCTTGGCATTAGACCGGGACTAGTTGTAATAATGCATAGTTCATTAAGCGCAATAGGATGGACAGTGGGGGGTCCTGTTGCAGTTATAAATGCATTAATGCAAGTTCTTACATCAAAAGGAACCTTAGTCATGCCCACTTTTTCAAGTGATAATACAGATCCATCTGATTGGGAAAATCCTCCCGTACCAGATAGTTGGTGGGATATTATTCGTAATGAAATGCCCCCTTATGATCCAGACATAACACCCACACGAGGAATTGGAATAATCGCAGAGACATTTAGAAAATGGCCAAATGTTATTCGCAGTAATCATCCAACATCCTCTTTTGCAGCCTGGGGTAACCATGCTAAATATATTACTCAAAATCATGAATTAATAGCTGATTTAGGTGAAGATTCTCCATTAGCTCGAATTTATGAACTTGATGGAAAAATATTATTAATAGGAGTATCCCATGAAAATAATAGCTCTTTACATCTTGCTGAATATCGAAGTGATTATCCGGGAAAGCACTATAAATTAAATGGATCTGCAATTCAAATAGATAATGAAAGAAAGTGGGTAGAATGGAAAGAATTAAGTCTTATTACTGACGATTTTGAGCAATTGGGAACAGATTTTGAATCAAAGATTAATTATATTCCCGGTAAAGTTGGATTTGCAGAAGCTAGATTATTATCACAACGAGAAATGGTGGCTTTTAGCATAGATTGGTTTAAGAAAAATCGAAAAGTTACATAATATCCTTTTCAAATATTTACATCTAAAATTCTTAATTCTGCACGTAAATCTGTATTTCGCGCAAATAAGATGGTTTTAATATCCAAACTTTTCGCTCGAGATAAAAAAGCGCGAACATCATCAATAAAAATACACTCTTCTGGTATTAAATTATATTTATTAATTAATTTTTGATAAATTTCAAGCTCGGGTTTAATAACTTTTTCTTTCCCTGAAATGATCATTCCATCAAAGAGAGAAAGAAACTCATACTGGTTTTGTACAAAATCAAACGCCTCAACAATGAAATTAGACAAAATATATATTTTATAACCATTAGATTTTAAACCATATAAAATTTCTACATTTTCTTGGATTGGAGTAAGCATTTCCATCCAATGTCTAAAAAACATTAATATAAAATCGCGATCTTCTGGAAATTTCGTAACAAATTCTTCTTCAGCTTTTTTAATTGAAATGGTTCCACGATCTAATTTTAACCATATTTCGCTTCGAATCACTTTTGAAATAAATTCCTCTATATAATTTTCATCGTTAGTATATCTGCGTAAGAATTTCTCTGGTTTGAAATTGAATATTACATTACCTAAATCAAAAATTATGTTCCTTATCACAATTTTGTATCAACAAACTACTGGACTGAATTAAAATACAAAATAGGTAAATATAAATAAATTTTTTTTAATAATTAAGATAATATCAACGAAGTGGATTTGCATTAGAGATAATTGCTTATCGGGATCAAAGTATTGTCCAGAGTGTGGAAAGGAATTAGAAGTATATACTACTTATTGTGGGTATTTTGGTGCCAAGAAGATCCAAACTGTAATTGAGACAAGAAGAAAGAAAAGGAATTTTAATTCGAAAAACGCAAGGAGTTAAAAAT
>CAYNEU010000545.1:0-8242 GCA_964396275.1 uncultured archaeon
GATATCATTGATAGATTACAATTAGAATTAGCAGATAATATTGAACGTATTTCTAAAGATCCGATTTATATGGATTCTTCCGCTCAAGAAGTTGTTTATCTAAAGACTGAACTAAATATTATGATTTTCCTCTATAATAACTCTCCGGAAGCTAAAAAATATATTATTAAGGTTAATGCACCTGGGTTTGAGCCAAATAAATTAAAACTTGAAGTCGAAGTTGAAGGTAGAGGCACTTTTTTAATTCCCAATAGGCAGATCCCATTGATTTCTTCTGAGGGGAAAGATATTGCGGGTGTATTATCAACAATGTTAGAAAATGGAGATACAATATGGCTAACCTTAGAACCTAGAGAAACTGGTGAACAAACTGTACAGATCTTTTTACTATCATCTGACGGAACAATAATAGAGGGAAAGACGCGAGCTGTGAAAGTATCTAAGAATATAAAAGATTATATAAAAAAGCTAAGTTCGATTGGGTCTCTACTTGGCGGTTTAGCAGTTCCATTATCAAAAATCTTACTATCATAAATAATAGAGCAACTAGATCCTTATTCATAACCTTTTTTTATTTTTTCTTGTAGTAATTAAAAGTATTCTATTAAATTATTTTAAAATTATATGAGAATGCTTTAGAACGACATTTTAACACATAAATTTAAATATTATGAGTAGACTATATAAGTGTCTTAAAAAGGATTTTGGATTGGATTTAATAAGATTTGGGATAAAAATTGATTAAGCCAGAACTTCATGAATATGTTAAAGTGCTTAAAGAATTATTTGATAATATGGGCAGCGGTGTAGCTATTTATGAAGTAATTGATGATGGCAAAACTATCATTGTTAGAGATATGAATGAAACAGGATTAGTTATAAGTCAACTTAAAAGGGAAAATATCATTGGGAAAAATCTTGTTGAGATGTTTCCTGGTGTTAAGAAATTTGGATTATTTGATGCTATTCAAAGGGTGTGGAAGACAGGTAAACCAGAACATTTTCCCGCAGCTTTTTATCAAGATGATAGAATCTCTGGTTGGATTGAAAATTATGTTTACAAATTACCTTCAGGCAAAGTGACTGCTATTTTTAAAGAAAAATCAGAGTATATGGAAGCGGAAGAAAATTATAAAAAAAGAATAGAATTTGAAAAAATAATCGCTACCAGTTCATCTCGATTTGTTAATCCTGATAATATTAATAAAGCTATTGATTTATTTCTTAAAGATATTGGAATCTTTAGCCGAGTAAGTCGAAGCTATGTATTTTTTTTTAATGATGACTGTAGAACAATGAGCAACACCCATGAATGGTGTGCTGAGGATGTTTTGCCACAAATTAAAAAACTCAAGGATGTTCCAATGGATGCATTTCCTTGGTTAATAAATAGACTAAAGAAAGGTGAGATTTTAAACATTGAAAATGTTGAAGATCTACCTACCGAAGCATCAGCAGAAAAAAAAGAGTTCTTAAGAGAAAATATAAAATCTTTAATTATCTTACCGTTAAAGGTAGGAGAGGACATAGCGGGATTCATTGGATTTGATAATGTAAGAGCATCAGAGAAATGGAGTAAAGATGATTTAAACCTTCTAAAAATATCTTCTGATATTATAGGAAATACTTTAAAGCGTATAAAAGCAGAACAAGAATTAGAAGAATTAAATCAGGAATTAAAAAATATTATTGAAGAAAGAACTATAAAACTACAAGAAAGTGAAAATGAAAAAACTGCTATCTTAGAAAGCCTTTTAGAGCATATAGTCTATCAAACTATAGATAATACAATAATATATGCTAATAAAGCTGCTGCTGATTCTGTAAATTTTACGCCAGAACAATTGATTGGACGCAAATGTTATCAAGTTTGGAATAATCGAGAAGAACCATGCAATGGTTGCCCAGTATTACTATCATTAGAAACTAATAAACCAGCAATTAATGAAATGACTACTCCAGATGGGAGAATCTGGTATGTAGCAGGTTATCCTGTCAGAGATAAAGATAATAAAATCATAGGTGTTGTTGAATCTACTTTAAATATCACCGAGATAAAAACTGCTGAGCAAAAGGTAAGAAAATCTGAGGAGAAATATCGAAAAGCCTATTATCAAGCTAATCTCTATAGAGACATTTTTGCTCACGATATCAACAATATCCTTCAGAATATTAGTTCCTCAGTTGAACTTAGCTCTCTATATCTGAATGATCCTGAAAAACTCCATACAATAAAGGAATTATTTAATATAGTAGATGAACAAATTAATAGAGCAAAAAAGTTAATATCGAATGTAAGAAAAATAACTGAACTCGACAAATCTGAAATTATTTTAGAAAAAATGGATGTGAATCAAGTATTGAAGACTGCAATTGAATTTTTACATTTTAGTTTTCAAACACGAAATATTAATATTCAACTCAATACTCATTCTAAAAGAAATTATGTACATGCAAATAATCTTTTATTAGATATATTTGAAAACCTTTTGATCAACGCTGTCAGACATAATAATAAATCCAATATCGAGATAACTATTGATATTGATAAAGAACAACAAGGAGATGAAAATTATATTAAAATGGAATTTAAAGATAATGGAGTAGGTATATCTGATGATCGTAAAAAAACTATTTTTGAAAGAGGAACGCAAAAATCACAAAAAAGTTTAGGAATGGGGCTTGGATTATCTCTTGTTAAAAAAATATTAGAGATTTATCATGGCGACATTAGGGTGGAGGATAAAGTCAAAGGTGACTATAAACAGGGAAGTAATTTTGTAGTTTTAATACCTACTAATTCTTAATTTTCAAATAAAATTATCTCCTTATTGATATTCAAAATTTATCGGTATCAATTTTTTTAATACTATCCTTTAAATTATTACTATAAACTTTAAAAGCGATATAGATAAAAATGAAATTATGGAAACATATGACTTAGTAGTTATTGGAAGCGGAGTAGGGTTAAGTGTTTTGAATGTCGGACTTCAATTAGGAATGAATTGTGCTCTTGTAGAAAATACTAAAATAGGGGGCACCTGTTTAACACGAGGTTGTATCCCTTCAAAAGTGTTGGTTTATCCGGCTGATTTAATCCGAGAAACTCAGCATGCCAAAAAAGTTGGAATTAAGTTCAACGTAGAAAATATTGATTGGGATTTAATGGCAAAAAGAATGTGGTCTCAAATCGATGAAAGTAAAATGATTGACCAAGGATTATCAACTGTTCCGAATTTGAAAGTGTATAAGGGGGTTGGAGAATTTGTTGGAGAGTATGAGATGAAAGTGAATGATACTAAGAAAAGTAAAGAGTTAGGACATTTTAAAGCTGAACGATTTGTAATTGCCTCAGGGGCGAGATCTTTTATACCACCAATTCAGGGAATAGAAGATATAAACTATATAACCAATGAAAACTTTTTTGGTGATAGATTTCCAAAGAAGCCATGGAGGAGTCTCATTATTATTGGTGGTGGAGTTATAGCAGCAGAATTTGCACATATCTTCTCTGCAATGGGTACTGAGGTGATTATTGTGGAGATGCTTCCTCGATTAACTGTAACAGAAGAACCTGAGATTAGCGAACTATTGGAAAAAAGTTTCAACAAGCATATGAAAGTTTTGTTAAATGAAAAGGCAGTAAAAGCATATCTGAAGAAAAATCAAAAAGTAATTTTAGTAAAAAATATGAAGACTGGAGTAGAAAAGGAAATAATGGCAGAAGAAATTCTTATTGCAGCAGGACGACGTTCAAATGCAGACTTATTAAAGGTAGAAAATACTGGTGTTGTAACAGATGAGAAGGGTTGGATAAAAACTAATCAATACTTAGAAACCAATAAGAATAATATTTGGTGTATAGGAGATGCAAACGGTCTTTATCAATTTAGACATAAGGCAAATTATGAAGCAGAAATCTGTACAAATAATATATTTGGTCCAGAAGATCAAAAAAGATCTGTCGATTATTCTGCAGTTCCATGGGCTATCTTTACATATCCTCAAATAGGACATGTTGGAATGACACAAGCAGAAGCTATTGAAAAAGGTTATGAGATTTATGTTGCTATGAAAAATTATTCAACCATAGCAAAAGGATTTGCAATGGGTTTTGAAAGTAATCAAGAAGATGATGGCTTTGTAAAATTAGTTGTTGATAAATCTTATAAAATATTAGGTGCTCATGTAGTAGGTCCTCATGCGGCTCTTTTAGTGCAACCATTTGTATATCTAATGAATTCAGGATTTACTTGTACGCTACCAGAATATAAGGATGAAAAAAACCTACCTAACGTAGAAAAAGCTTGTCCTGAAGCAGGATCCTTTATGCCTATATATCGTTCAATGGTTATACACCCTTCTCTTAATGAAGTAACAGGATGGGCAATTGGTAATTTGAAACCGGTTAATATTAAAATGGAAGATCATGAACATCATCATACTTAAAGAATTAAT
The DNA here is from genome assembly GCA_964396275.1 of uncultured archaeon. Taxonomy (GTDB): domain Archaea; phylum Asgardarchaeota; class Lokiarchaeia; order Sigyniarchaeales; family SOKP01; genus Loki-b32. The sequence goes on from CAYNEU010000545.1 coordinate 4,459, forward strand.
AGTAAGATCTTGTCTTTTTTAATTTACTCGTTTTTTCAAAGTTATTGCTAAAACACGGCTTGCTAATTTTAATTGATTCAACCATCAATTATATAGATTCTTAATCTAATATTAAGATCAGATGGTATTAAAAAACATTAATTCTAAAAGAGATAATAGAATTGGACAAATCTTTACTCCAAGTTATATTGCTGAATTTATGGTTAGAAACATAATTTCATTCATCACAAAATCAAGTCAAGACCCTTCTAATTTAAGAATCCTAGAGCCCTCTGTAGGAGAAGGGATTTTTCTGAAATATCTCTTAAAATATAACTTTTCTAATATAACTGCCTATGAGAGGGATGATGATTTGAAGGACATCCTTGTGAAATCTTATCCTAATATAGACGTTATATTTGACAATTTTTTAAGCTCAAATCCAAATGAAAAATTTGATATCATAATTGGAAACCCTCCATATTTGGGACAAAATTATAATGCTGAAATTTTTCAAGAATATGTAAAGAAATATCCTTTTTGTGCGAAATTTTTTGTAGGGAATATGGATTTGTTTTACTTTTTCATTCATTTAGGAATAGAAAAATTAAAACCAGGGGGAATTCTTTCGTTTATCACTACTAATTATTGGATTACAAAATCTAAGAAAACTGGTATAAAATTCTTAAAACCACATGTGTTAAAAGAATGTTTTTTGCTTCAATATATAGATTTGTCTCATTTACACTTATTTAAAAGTGCTAAGGGTCAACAAAACTGTATTTTTGTACTACAAAAAAAGACTGAGCAAGAGAAAATTCAAATGAAAAATAAAAATATTGAAGTAATTCAAATTATTGAAAATAAAGAAATCGATCGAAATTCTAAATCATTAAATACATTAGTTTTCAAAAATTTAAGCTCTGGAAACGTTTTAAGCAATGTAAAGAGATTCACCTCAGCAATTACTAATAACGATTTAAGAAAAGATGAAAGTTGGAATCTCATATATCCGAATGAGGTAAAATATGTAGTAGACAAAATTGAAAGTTATTGTAAAGTAAATAGAAAAAATTCATTGTTAAAAGATTATTTCTTAATACGAAATGGGTTAATTCTCATAAAAGATTCTATTTTCATATTGTATGATGGCAAAAATTTAAGAATTAAGAATAATGATTTCTTTATTCGTATAAATGGAGAATTTTTAAAACTTTCTGAAGCTGAGAAATCAAGATTAAAAAAAATATATAAAAGCAAATCAATTAAAGCATATGGGTATGAGGAAGATGACTATATAGGATATGTGATTTATTTTAACAAAAATGAATTTAAATCACAATCTAATCTTGAACGAAACCAACTACTTAATTTGAAATACCCTCTTCTTTCAAAATATATTCGACAATATGAAAAAGAATTAAAAGATATTTTAATTAATGCCAAAGAAAACCCAGATGATTTTTATTTTCCTAGAAGAGGTTCTTTTATCCGCCTATTTGAAGGAAATAATATTGAAAAATTAATAGATCTTGAACCTTTATATGATAACGAGGAGAAGATCTTTTTTAAATTTATTTCAAAAGAAAATAATTTTGGATATACAAACACCTCTTACTATGCCACCTCAGATACTTACTTCCTATGGCAAAAATGCCCCGATGAAGAGATTGATTATCTGTTTATCCTTGCCTATCTGAATTCCAGATTAGTCACTTTCATTTTTCAAGCAAAAAATATTTCCGTAAAAAGAAGTAAAACTAAGCTTGAACAAGGATTACCTATACCTTATCTTAATAATTTCATAAATAAAGAGAGTAAAGCTATGATAGAATTAATTAAAACATTTTCTTATTACTTAATTAGAAATTCTCACGACAAATCTAACAAAAATATTGAAAATTTTATTGAAAAAGTGCAGACTTCAAATTACTTAACATATACCAAAAATATCAAATTAAAAGAAAAGGTAATTAGATTATTAAAAAAACATGATAGGGATAATATAAAAGTCATATTAGATTCACTATTTTTTCAACTTTTTAATTTAGATGGAAAAATGATAAATAAATTATTAAAAGAATATTATAATCTTTAGTTAAACTTATTTCTCAAGCTTCTCTTCTTTATTTTTCAAAATCGATAAGTTTTTATAGTTATTTTAGTATATTTTATTTGTAAGAACTAAGTTGTCAATTATAAATTGACGGCATTAAAAAATTTGGTGATAAATAATTAAGGATGAATTTGATGACATTATTGATGAAATTAAAAGATATTTTAAATTAGATTCAGATAAATTTGATGTGGATTTTTTATTTATTCCAGATTCAGAAAACAGATCAAGATTAAAACCCGATGATAAGAGAGTAAAAGGGATTAAGATATCATATCATTTTGAAACAGGTATGGGAAAACCTGAGATTCGAATTGAAGGAAATATCGATGAGAAGAAGATTCAAGAGTATTTTGAGGGAATAGATATCGCGAAATATCCTAGCATAAAAAAGTTACTTGAGTCAAAAAATATTGAAGAAATTGATATCAGTGAGCTTTCTTTAGAATCAAGTGAATATGATGAGGATTTAAATATAATAGAGCCACAATCCGAAATAAATGATTACAATGATTATACTGAAATTGTTCTTGAAATTCCTGGAATAAGTGAAGAGGAAATCATGATAGATATTTGCGACGAAGGAAATAAGTTAGTCTTTAAGGCTGAAAATGAAAATAGAAAATATATAAAAAATGTTTATTTACCTTTCGTAGCTTCAACTAAAGACTATAATATTGAAGTAAAAAATGGATTAGCTATTATTCTAATAAAGAAATCAGAGAGTTACTAATTATTATATAGAAAAATATAAAATGAAAAATTAAACAAAAATGAATATAAAGTGGTAAAAAAATGAGTGAAATAACTCGGGAGTATAATGGAGAAGGAATAAAAGTAAGGATAAAAGATGCTTATAAAGGAGATGCTGGTAGAGGAAGAATAAGAATAGATCCCGAAGTAATTGATAACCTTAACCTTAGAACTGGTGATGTTATTGAAATCTCCCATAATGTGGCGGGTAAGAAAACTGCTGCTTTACTATATCCAGGAAAACTAGAAGATGCAGGTACAAATACAATCAGAATTGATTCTTCATTAAGAAGGAATATTGGTGCTTCCCTAGATGATATAGTAGAAATTCGAAAAATAGATGCTAGCTTAGCCGATAGGATTACATTTGCTGGGCTAGAAGAGTCTGTTATTCTTAGGAGATCTGATCAATTGGTACGAATGTTAGAAAATCGTGTTATTACTAAAGGAGATATTCTCAGTTTTAATGCGATGGGTCGAAGGATTGATTTTATAGTTATAGATTTTAATCCTAAGGCTGCGGCTGTTAGGATTCATTTAGATACTAGAATTACGATCTCAGAAAAAACACATAAAGAACTTGAAGAATTAGAGGCAAGGAGAGTTACATATGAAGATATTGGGGGCCTAGAAGAAGAGATCCAGAAGATTCGGGAAATGATTGAATTACCAATAAGACATCCCGAACTATTTAAAAGAATAGGTATTGACCCTCCTAAAGGGGTATTACTGCATGGACCTCCGGGTACGGGTAAGACCTTGCTTGCTAGAGCTGTTGCGTATGAAACTGAGGCACATTTTATAACAATCAGCGGACCTGAAATTATGAGTAAGTTTTATGGCCAGAGTGAGGAAAACCTTCGTAAAGTATTTGAAGAAGCTAAAGAGATGGCACCCTCGATAATCTTCATTGATGAATTGGATTCAATAGCTCCT
>CAYNEU010000546.1:0-4130 GCA_964396275.1 uncultured archaeon
TAGAAAATGAGTTAGATGGATTTGCTTTTCAATGTTGGCCAAGCATACAAGACAACTTTGGAATTGTACCATGTGCAGTAATGAGTATGTTCAGTGAGGGGCTTATTCCGGCTGCTTGTGAGGTTGATATCTCCGGGTTAATAGGAATGCTAATATTACAACTTGCCTCTGAGAGTCCATCAGCTATACTGGATTGGAACAATAATTATGGTGATGATCCAAATAAAATGGTTTTATTTCACTGTAGTAACCTTCCGAAATCATTCTTTAAAGATACAAGAATGACTATTCATCCCATAATTGCAGATCAAAAAGGTGGAGAAGTGAGTTTTGGAGCAATTCAAGGGCGTATTAAGGCTAAACCGTGTACACTTTTACGAGTAGAGACTGATGACCTTTTTGGAGAAATAAAAGCGTTAGTTGTAGAGGGTAACTATACAGATGATCTATTAGACACATTTGGAGGTTATGGTGTAATAGAGATCCCTAATCTACAAGACATTTTAAAGATAGTATGTAAAGAGGGGTTTGCACATCATGTTGCTGCCTCATTGAATGTAGTTGGAGACATAATAACTGAAGCTCTTTCTAATTATTTAGGATGGAATGTTCACGCACAATTATAAAATAAAATCAGGTTTTGAAACTTTTTTAATCCCTTTTTGATCAATTATTACTCTAAACTTTTCATAATGGATTTTATTTACTTTTTTTCCTTTAAATGATGTTAATCTTAAAACAAGATTTAAATGATATACTTTTGAAACAGGGATATCTTCAATCTTTTTTTTATCTATATTCCATTTAGATACAAATTGAGTTGGATCGTCAGCATATCTTAAAAAACCTCTAACATTAAAGCGAATAACGTCCGATATATCTTTTCTTCTTGTATGGAAGTGATTTATTTTTTTGTTGAACAACGTAATTTTTTTCTCATATAAAATGACATCCTCTGGTTTACCTCTTTCTTCTATCGAACTAATGTTACTCGATTTCCTAATCCCTAAAATCTCAGGTGGAATCTTATCTATGTTTTTAAAACTTACAATTTCTTTACATTTTCCAATTTTTTCCTTATAAAATCCATCTATAATATCAATACGCTGATCCGGAAACATTGATCCTACTGCCTTCTGTGAAACTCCTCGAATATTATCTTTAATTCGGTCTTTCAGCATATATATTACAACGGTAGCAATAATAAAGGGGATAGAATACATTGTAAAGAATGAAAGGATTAAATAACCAAAAAATAATGAAAAAAACATAGCAACTCCCGCTGCTACGGAGTAAAATATTTCTAATGATTGTGATTTAGGATCTTTTTTCTTTTTTTCCAAATATAAAACACTTTGTACATATTTTTTCATGATCCCTTCTTGATATGAAAAAATTTCATTATTATCATTTTCAAGAATTATTAATGAGCTCTTTAAATATTCACGATACTGCTGCTCTTTTTCGATTACATCAATCATACTAATTTTGATCTCGTAAGTAAATTTATCTTCAAAAACTTTTAAAAATCTTGTAAGCCACCTTTCAATCTGTAAACTAATATATTCATCAGCAAACCGAAACGCTTCACGTAATTTTACAGGAATTTGGGAATTTAAAATTTTATTTCCTATCAATTCCAGTTTCTTTTGTAATTTTTTTATTGATTCGAGATAGGAATTTAACAAATCAGATATATTATATTTTTTTTTAAATTCATTATAGTTTTTCTGCATATATTTAAATTGATCTCTTAAAGAAACTTTTATTATATCCGCAAGTAGGCACAATTCTCTTTGAATTTTTGTTATGGTATCTGTATCAGATTTCCCATCTTCAATATCTTTCAATGCTTTCAAAATTGTGTTTATTGGAGAAAGCTCATTTTTCTCATCTAATATTCCCTCTATAGGCATTTTAGGGGTTTTAAACCTTATTCGATTGTTAATGTCAGAAAAAAATTGCTCCTTACTATATGAATCCTTGTTTATCTGTAAAGAACTTGGAATAAAGAAATATGTATCAAGAAGATATGACGTTTTCTTTTTTTCGGTTATTTCCATTTTATAATCTATTTTTGACTCAAAGTTATAAAGATCATGGCGTTCAATTGACGATTCTTTCCAATCTCTGATTTTTTCATCATCCATGGCTTTTAAAATCGTCAATATAACATCACTTTAGTTTTTATTTTAATAAAAAGGATAAAAAAGAGAAATATTCTTCACTCTCTTTTGAAATAAGAATAAATACAAATCTAAAAATTTATTTTTTTCTTTTTATTGAAATCTCTTTTTGAAAAAATCCTGATTCAATTATACCATTTTTATTTGAATCTAGATTTGTAAGGATTTCAAATGGATAAAATTTTAATGCCGCATTTTGGTAATCTAAAATCCTATTTCTGGTTAAATATATTGAATACTCTGAAATATCACATCCAATCCATCTTCTCTTTAATTTTTCAGCTACAGCTAAAGTTGTTCCAGAACCACAAAAGAAATCAGCAATTAAATCTCCTTCATTGGATCCCAATTTAATTATTCTCTCGAGTAAACTATGATGCTTTTGAGTAGGAAACCCTGTCCATTCCTTTGAGGCTGGTTGTAAACAAGGTATTTTCCAGACATCATCTAATTTTTTATCTTTTACTGTTCGATATCTAACATGTCCATTCTTATCTTTCACATTCTTAAGTATACCGTCTACATTTACTCTCATCAACTGTTTTCTTGGTTTTTTACGAGGAATTCTTAATTCATTAAAAGTGTAATTACTAGAATTAGAATATACCAAAATCGTATCATGAGCCCTTGGAAGATTTTTCTTTCCGGCTGAATACTTGTTATAATAATACCAAACAATGTTATTAACAAACTTATTTTCTCCAAAAACTTCATCTAAAATCAGTCGTATGTAATGATTCGCATGCCAATCTGAATGAACAAAAATTATACCCTTTTTTGACAGAATTTGCTTGAATAATAATATTCTTTCATATAACATTTGTAAGTAGGAGCTTAAATCATTATTCCAGTGATCATAATACGCTATTGAATCATAGAATTTGTCATCTTCTTTAATTTTAATTTCATAATTAGTTCCAGAAAAGAATGGAGGGTCAATATATATTAAATCAATTTTTTCTTCAAAGTTATTTAATAAAAAATATAATACTTCTGAATTATTTCCCCAAAATAGTTTATTCAATTGTAATTGAAGACCTTTAAATTCCTCTAGTTTTTCCTTATCCTTAAATGAATGATATTCGAAAGTTTTAAAAAAATTAGGAGTATATTTTTTTAGATCTTCTGATTTAGAAGTAAATTCTTTTTTATTTTCCCAAATTAATTTAATTACCATTCTAATAATAGAACGAAATGTTTTTCTAAACTTCTTTATTTTCTAATAAAGCGTCAAACTCTCGATCTGATAGGAAGCCTTTGTTAACCATAATATCTTTGATACTTTCGATGAGTTGGGGTGCTCCTTTAGCTTCTGAAATTGTCTCCTCAAGCGAAATAACTTTTTGATTTAATGATGTAATTTCATCTTCTTTTGCCTTTATTTCTTCTTTTAGACTTTCAGATTCTACATACTTATCTGATTTTAATTTTGTTAAATCTTTTTTAAGGCTCTCGATTTCATTTTCTTTTTGTTGGAGATTATCTTTGAGTTTTTCTTTCTCTTTTTCCAAATTGGCTTTAAAATCAGTTTTTTCCCCTTCTAGACTCTCGATTTTTATAGTGGACTCCTTTAATTTATGTTCTAATTCTGTAACCTTGGAATTAGATTCAGATAACTTAGTATCTAAATTTGATTTAACTGACCTCAGTTTGTTAAGTTCAGCATCTGCATACAGCTTCTCTTCTTTTATTCTCTCAAAATCCTTGTGTGATGTAGAAAAATTTTCGTTTAAAGCAGTTAATTTTTTCTCAGTTTCGGTGAATTTTTCCTTAGTTGTTTTTAATTCTTCTGAAGTTCTTTCTAAATCTTTTATTTTTTGATTTAATTGTTTTTCTAAATTATTTATTTTAGATCTGAGATCTAATAACACTTTTCCTTCAACGGATAGCTTCTTATCCGGTCGTTCTTCCGCTTTTGCCCAGTCAATTGACAATTGTGTCAAC
>CAYNEU010000547.1:0-1980 GCA_964396275.1 uncultured archaeon
CTAATTTTACGAGGAATTAAAACTCTAAATCTACGTATGGCACGTCATTCATCAAATGCAATGAAATTGGCTCAATTTTTAGAAAAACATCCTAAAGTTGTAAAGGTTGCATATCCAGGATTAAAATCTCATCCAGGTCATGAAATCGCAAAGAAACAAATGAAAGATTTTAGTGGAATTATTGGATTTGAATTAGAAACGGTGGAAGCAAGCAATGAATTTATAGAGCTTTTAAAATTAATTAAAATTGGAGTCTCTTTAGGCGATTTAACTTCTCTTATAGAATATACATCTATTATGACAGGATTAGAGCTTGCACCATGGGAGCGTAAAGCTATGAAAACTTCAAATACTCATTTCAGATTTTCAGTAGGATTAGAAGATCCAGATGATTTAATAGCTGATTTAGATCAAGCACTAAATCAATTATAAACTCTTTAAGCCATTTAATCTTAATTGGTAAATAAAGAAAATTGCTTCTTTCTTTTTCAAAATAATTAAAAGAAAAAAGTAATTATTAAATGTTTTTTACTTTTTCTGCCTTCTCCTTATGTAGTTCTAATAATTTACTTTTCATTTCATCAACTTTAGATTTTGAAAAAGGGTAGAAATACAAGCAGATCAATGTAATACCTAATGCTATACCTGGGATAACAATAAATAGAAACCTAAGAGCAAAGGTAACATCAATTAAAGGATCATATACTCCCCAATCACTTTGAACAAATACAATACCGATTGTAACAATTGAAACAATCATTGAAAGTCGCATAAAAAAGTTTGTTATTCCAAAAAATGCTCCTTCACGTCGAACACCTGACCGTAATTCATCCTCATCAATAACATCTGCGATAATTAAATAGACAAAATAAAGCATCCCACCAAATCCAAGGCCCATTAAAGAAGCTATCATTAATACTAATCCATATTCATCTATAAACATGAGTGGCAATGAGGCAAAGAAATAAGCAACAATAGCAATAGCATACCCTTTTTTACTTCCAATTTTAATATCTAGCCATCTCCATAAAACAACAGAAACCGCACCAACAATATACATGATTCCCATTATCAAAGAAGTGTCGAATGCATCAATATTTAATACTTGCCTTCCAAATATTTGAACTAATGTCGCAAGGAGCAATAATACATATTCATATAAAAAGAAAATAGCAGTATAGAGTACAAAACCTTTGTTTTTCATTGTATACTTCAAGCTATCAAAAAATTTGAATTCATGTTGATAATCAAGTTTAAATTCTTTACGTTCAGTTACTCCCCATTTTAAAGAGACTATTAAAGAAATTGCAATTATTATTGAAGTGATAATTCCATTTAATAAATAGGTTCCTCTAGATTCTTCATTCGCAAGAACTAATCCAGGTACTAATGCAGCAAAAAGTAGCCCTACAACAGAAAGTATTTGTTTAATTGTATTAACTTCAGATCTTTCTTTTACTGTTGTATATAATTCAGGAAATAAGCTATCGTATGGAAGTGCAATCATTGTATAGAATGTATCATAACAGATCAACATAATGAGCAAATATATAAAAGTCTGAAAATCATTTCCTGTCGGAGGAAGCCAAATTATAATTTCTAATATTAACATAGGAATTAAACCCAGTATTATATAAGGTTTTCTGCGTCCCCATTTAGTGTGTGTACGATCTGATAAATAACCAATGAGAGGATCATTAAATGCATTCCATAATGTCCACAGTACTGCAGCAAGCATATACCAATTAATATGTAATCCTACAACAGTAAAATAATATGTAAAAACATAGATATTAAATGCACTGTTTATAAACCACTGAGCAAAACTTCCCATTCCAAAACTCCATTTTTGACGTCTGCCAAACCGTTCTTCTTCACTCATTTGAAAATTAACACCTTTTATTAAAACTGATTTATAATTTTATTATTTTTGAATATATGTATATCTTAGTTTTAATAAAGGTTAATTTTTATTTTAAG
>CAYNEU010000548.1:0-1787 GCA_964396275.1 uncultured archaeon
TGCCAAATCTTCCTCAGTTTATTGTAGCATTATTTGGAACGTTCTATGCGGGATGCACTGTATCTGGGATGAATTTCCTTTTACAACCAAATGAAATAATTTATCAATTAAAGGATTGTGGTGCGGTTGCAATTATTACTCTTGATTCATTTTACGAGGAAAAAGTCAGAGAGGCACTTTTATCAGGAAAAACCGATGTAAAAATAGTGATTACTACTAGTGCAGGTGATGTCTTAGATTTAGAGCCTAGTATGAAAGAACAATTAATTAAAATAGGCAAAATTCCCTATGGAAAAGTTGAACCAATAGAGGATATTAAATATTTTACATATAATGAAATTTTAGATAATTATTCGGGTGATAAATCCCCTTACGTAAAAATTGAACCAGATGACATTTTATTACTACAATATACGGGTGGAACTACAGGACCTCCAAAAGGAGCTATTTTAACGCATGGTAATTTAATCTCAATTATTCAAATTGTAAATCATTGGTTTGAACCTGCACTTAAACCAGGTGAAGATGTTTATATCTCGGGATTTCCATTCTTTCATCTAGCCGGATTACAATTTTGCCTTCAGACAATTTCTCAAGGTTGTGCTCAAATTTTAGTGCCAAATCCGAGAGACACAAATTATATGGTAAATAAACTGAAAGAATATGAAGGTAGAGTATCTCTTATGTATAATGTTCCAACTCTCTATCTAATGCTTTTACAGAACCGGCGCTTTAAAAAAGTAGATTTAAGTTCATTTAATGGATATATATCTGGAGCAGCTCCATTTCCTACGGAAAGTATAAATGAATTTGAAGAAGTTGTAGGCAAAGGAAAAGTTGTAGAAGCTTATGGAATGACTGAAGCATCTCCCGGCGTTACTATGAATCCATATCTAGGAAAAAAGAAAATCGGAACTGTGGGAGTTCCTTTTCCGAACACAAAAGTAAAATTAGTGGATGTTACAGATAGAAATCGAGAAGTTCGGTTAGGAGAAGCCGGTGAGATTGCAATCAGGGGACCTCAGATATTTAAAGGTTATTGGAATAAACCTGAAGAAACAAAGAGCGCGCTTGTTGATGGGTGGTTTTATTCTGGTGATGTAGGTGTTATGGATGAAGATGGCTATATTACAATAGTAGATCGCACAAAAGATATGATTATTGTGAGTGGGTATAAAGTATTTAGTGTAGAAGTAGATGATAAAATGAATAAGCACCCCGCAATTGAACTCTGTTCATCCGTAGGTATTCCCGATCCAGATCGTCCTGGTTCTGAAATGGTTAAATTATATGTATTGTTAAAAGAGGGATATAAACCATCCGAAGAACTTAAAACAGATATACTAAAATTTGCTCAAGAAAATCTAGCTAAATACAAAATACCAAAATTTATCGAAATCCTCAAGGAAATGCCACTAACTTCAATAGGTAAAGTAGATAAAAGACTCTTAAGAAGTAAATAATTTATTTATTTTTTTTAAATTTTATGCTTGATTTTTTTTTGATAATATAGTCTATAAAGGTTATAATGCATAATGAATGCTATAATATAATGTACAATAATACATGAAGGAAACCCAAAAGAAAAAAAAATGTATCCAAGATATAATCCCATTAAGAATGGATAAATCAAATTGATCAAAAGCAATTTTAAGTTCTTAAACGAAAACCAGATATGAATATGATAAAGAGAAAAAGCTATACTTGAAATAAGGATGGTAAAAAAATAATCCAAATTCAACAAAGAATTAAGTATACCAAATGAATAATATCGGAAAATTAATTCT
>CAYNEU010000549.1:0-4370 GCA_964396275.1 uncultured archaeon
TTATTCCAAGCTTGATTCCTATCTCATCTAATCTGTTGCTAGTCAAAATAAAGCTTACAACCGACAGTTTCTTATTATTTCTCGTGTCCTTACACACTTGGATCAAAGACTTAATCTTTAAATCGAGAACAGTATCGCTCATTTATACATTTCCCTCTATAAAAGTAGTTATAAAATCCTCAAGATCATCTTTTTGAGGTGTTTTTTTGTTAAATTTTTGCTTTAATTCTTCTTGAGCTATTAATTTATCAATATCTATCGGTTCTTGAGCTTTTTCTATTATTTTCGTTATGATTGTTTCGGGAGATCTCTCCTTCTGCTGAAATGTGCTAATTGTTTTAAAATAAAATATAACATAAGGAAAAATTAACGGAAAAGCAATAGACTGTAAGATGTAACCTTGGCTACACATAAGGAAATAAATAAATCTTGAATCATAATCGACAATTTGTAAAAAAGGAAAAAATAATCCTTGAGGTAGCAAATACATAACAGGAAAGATGATAATGTAAAATAAATTCAATAAGAATAAAAATCCAAGAATGTATGAATAAGGAGTGAACTTATGTAAGGATTCTGCCCTCTCAATATTTTTAAACAAAACCACATATCCAGAAAGAATAATGGAAACAAATAAAAGAATATTAATAACTAGGGGTATAGCTAAATTCTTGGGGCGTAATGCCTCATTGAAAGCGGTACTCGGAAATAACGAGGTTGACCATTCAAGAAATATATTATACTTCCATGATACAACAAGTTCATGTTCTAATGTAAATATTTGATAAGAATACCATTCCATGAATGGGGATAAAAATAATAATATTAAGCCAATTAGAAAGCTAAGCTTAAAACCACCAATAATCTGTATAAGCATCAATCCTCCAAAAATGAGCTATATTTCTCTATTAGTGTGCTTTTTACTTTAGTGTTTTCACTCCTTCTCGGTCTTCCACCTTCTTCTTCAAAAAAATCTGTATTATCAACTAAATTTTTCATTTTTTTAGATTCAAGAAAATAACTAGCGTTTGTTTGTTCTATTTCTGCTATTACCCTGGAGTGAGTGTTATTTCCCATAACTTCATACGCAAACTGTTCCATAAGCTTTGGAGTTAATTCTTCTCTTATGAGTGTTAAATCTATATCATCTAATTCAATTTTCTTCTGAAAATAAGGAGTCGCAAACTCTCTTTTAATCTGTCTTTTTTCTTTAAAAAATCTTAGGTAAATATAACCAATTATTACTATATAGAGTCCTACAACTCCATACCCTATATTTATTAATATTATTATTATTGAAAATTTTTGAAATAGAAATATTATCAATAGTGCAAATCCATATAATATAAAAGGACTCGAAAATGTCCGTATATTTTTCATGAATCTCTCTTCAACTTCGCAATTTATTGAAATCGCACTTTTATTATCGTGATATGTTTCAATAAGAAAATATTTTTGATCAAGAAAGTGTAAAATATCCTTTAATTGAACTATTTCTATTATATGGATATTAGAGGTTTTATGATACGCAAACGGAATAAGCTTTTCAGTAAAGCCAACGCTATTAGGACTAATTATCAATGGTTCAATTAGCAATTTATATTGAATTGGGCCTGATCGAAAAAACAACGACTTATGCGTAAGTGTTTTTTCAATAGAAATATCAAATTGAAAGTGTTTTACTAAATATTGAAATAACGCCCCTCTAGTTGACATATCATTAAATATAGTTGTTTCAGCTTTATGTAAAGCTTTCATATATGTCCGCGGTATTTTATTGAGATGAAAATTACCTTCATTGCCTTTATTTGATAAGTAATCTATTTTATTTTCTGACACAATAAATTTACCTTTAAGATTACTAACTTTGATTGGTAATATGTATAATAAATCAAGGAACTCATTAACTCGAATTCTTTTTAATGCCAATAAATCGATTCCAGTAAAAACTGCCTGTAAATCCGAACTTTTATCAACAATTAGAAATTCGCATAATTTAAATTGCTTTCTTATTTTTTCTCTTAAAATATTCATTTCATAGTATGTGAGAGTTTCCTTTTGTTCTTCATTATTCGTGGGCTCATTAGGAGCAGTTTCACTAATAAGTTCACTTGGAGTTATGATATATGGAATATTATTGCTATCCTCTCCGTATTCTTCGTCTAAGTCATCAAAATCCTCTGAATTTACCTCATTCTGTTCAACTAATAAGGGTTCTTCATATCCATGTAACTCCTCATTTTTAGTAATCTCCATTTTTGCCGTATTAAGATCATCTGTTAATCGTGAATAATTGAACTTCTCTTCAAACCAAGGCTCAACGGGGGATATAAAATTTGATTTAACAGTTTCTAAGGTAACATCCTCTTCAGATATTTGTTCGAAGGTTTCATTTTGTTCTATTCTTTTATTGTACTCACTATCATCAATTTCAATATTTCTTTCGTCTTTAACTTTAAGTTGATTCTCTTTTTTTGGCCTCTCTTTTAACTGAGAAAATCCATTTAAAGTTTTTGTATGTAAATGGTCCTTCGCTTTATCGATCATTTTTTGAGCTGTGGATAATCCTATCCCTGGAATTAAAGCTAATTTTGTAACAGTTGTGTTTGCTAGCATATTTATTGATCTTATTCCCGCATTAGTTAATCTTTCTGCAACAGAAGGTCCAATACCTTTCACAACAGTAAGATCTTCTTTTACTATACTTGGACTTAAAGCGGTATTTGATTTCCTTTGAGATAATTGCGTGTTAAATGAATCGAATTTATCAACCCAATCCGGCTTCTCCTGAGATTGGGCAATTTTTAAACCATTTAGAGAAATCTTACGAGCTTCATCAACATTGTTTGCCTGAGCAGCCTCATGAGCCATTTCATAGTATAATTTCAAATCTGATTTTTTCTGCAATAAATTCTGTTCTGTATCCGTCATACATATCACAGAAAAATAAATCATTTGCTTATAAAGAAAAAAATTAGAAAATTGCCGCCTTTATTATTTTTTATTTATAAAGAACAACTTTATATTTTTAGCGGTAGATCTTAATAAATAAAAAGTGTTATAAAAATCGATAAAATCATGCCTTGCACCCGTCTGCACCCTGGATTTTTGTCTTTTGGTAGTGTATTTATTACACTCTGATTTCGTCCTCCTCCTAATTTATTTTGATGCTTATTTGCATCGGCAGAATGGGTGCAAGTCTCCCTTTTTAATCTTAAGATAAGAAATCTAAAGTCAACTTTAAAGATTATTGGTAATGCTCTTTCTTTTTTATGAATTTCTACTACAACATTAGAAATACGGAATTTTTCCTTTAAATTTGTCAGTATGATTTATTAAATATCAAAGAATAAGTGTGATTTATTATCGTAGTTGTTTATGGAAAAATTAAAAATATTAAAGATGTAAAGCATACCTCAAAAAAATATATCACTTGCCCTCTATGTCATGAAAAATTTACTATTGGTGTAGAAGACTTTATCCTGAAAAACAAAAATAAAAATATCAATTTACCACATATCCATTTGCATGGAAATCCTCTTCATGCCTTACTTTGTTATATTAATTCAGAGTTAGAGATTTTAAATATAGGTGTTATAAAAAGCATCGAGATTTCAAGAGATTCTGAGACATTTACACAAATTATGAAAAAATGGACAAATCCATATTGATTATTAAGGTGCCTTAAGATATCATTAACAGATTTTGCTGAAGACCGTGAAAGTGAGAAGCTAGATTTCAATTCCGACCGTGAGATTTTTAAGTTTATCACAGATAAAAGAATTTTGAGAGTTCTTTTCGAAGGAAAAATATTTCAATTACGAGAAATTCAAAAAGAGTCCATCAAAAAGGGATTGTTTTTTAGAAAATCCTTTTTAATTTGTGCTCCTTCTGGGAGTGGAAAAACCTTAATTGGAGAAGTTTGTGCTCTAAATAACGTATTCCAAAAATTTGGAAAATCAATATATTTAGTCCCCTATAAAGCTCTTGCTACTGAAAAATACTTTCATTTTAAGAAAGGTTATGAACGTTTTGGCGTGAAAGTAGAGCTCTCAATAGGTGACTATGATGTAGACGATTCAAAATTAGAAAAAGCTGATGTCATAGTTACCACCTATGAAAAAATGGATTCTATTTTAAGAAATTTCTATGATAAAGAATGGATTTTCAATATTTCTACCATCATCATTGATGAGATTCATATTATTGGAGAATCTGATCGTGGTCCAAGATTGGAATCTCTAATTGTTCGGTTAAATGAATTCTTACATAATCCTCAACTTATAAGCCTTTCGGCAACAATTGCAAATCCTGAATTTTTTAACTCGTGGCTCACATCTTTGGGAAATAAGACAACTTTAATAAAATCC
>CAYNEU010000550.1:0-2135 GCA_964396275.1 uncultured archaeon
CACACCACCAAATATAATAGGGATACAAAGTGCATTTCCAGTTCTATTATATTATTTAATTATAGTCTTTTTATACGACATTTCTAATTCACTTTTTCAAACGCATTCTTTTGGAGCTTTTCCAGCTCATTTCCGAGGAGATGCTATTAGAAGGAAAGCGGGTATGATAACTCAAATATTTATTTTTATAGCAAATTTTATAACAATCACATTATGGTCACAAATTATTATTCCTGGGAATTCATTTACTTTTACAATAGCTGCTTTTGTAAGTTTCATAATTCTTGGAGTTTCTTTAGCATTTTTTATCCCTGGTTCAAAAGAAACAGATTTGATAAAAGAACGCTTCATTTCAAGTTATGAAACGGGAGAGAAAAAATCATTTATTTGGACCATGAAAATGGCAATTAAACAAAAAAACTTTATGTTAGCTGTTCTTACTTATGTAATTTTCATGATTGCATTGGGATTAATGAGTATGAATACGATTAATTTTGTAGATGATGTTTTACAAGAAGAACAGTTTATCAGAACAATTGGGTCAATTTTTATGTTAATAGCTTCCATTATAACAATGCCTATTTGGATTTATGTTGCTAAAAAAATTGGGCACTCTCGTTTATATACTGTTGGATTATTATCTTTCGGAATTAGTTTATTGTTGTATTCCTTTATTTCAAACGTACTAGGATTCTATATAGTTAATTTTTTAACTGGTATGTCAGCAGCTATGTTTACTATTATGTTATCCCCTGTTTTAGCTGACTGTTATGATGAAATTACTGTAAAGTTTAAAAAGCATCATGAAGCTACATTGGTAGGTTTTAGAAACGTCTTCATTCGTATTTCTTTATTAATTCAAAGTTTTATCGTAGCAATTATTCATGCAATAACATTCTATAATCCAAACAACCCTACCCATAGCTCCGATGCATTATTAGGATTAAGATTTATTCAGGGTGTTTTCCCTTTTCTATTTTGTTTAATAGGGGTTATAATTTTTTATAAGTGGTTTGATTTGAAAGGAAGAAAAAAACAAGAAATAATGCAAAAACTAAAAGAACTGGGATTATAGCTAATAGAAATAGAATAATATTGAATAGTTTAATTAAAAAGTATAGCTTAGAAATAGTCAAATTACAAAATAATTATTAAAATCATACAATTATAATGAATTCAAGGGAATTAACATTCTCAGCAATTAAAGGAATACCAGAAAAAATTCCTTTTAATCCTTTTATTATGCATTTGGCAGCATCATTAGCAAATGTAGATTACAATGGCGAGTATTGCCAAAAACCAGAAGTTTTAGTTGATTCACAAATCAAATGTGCTGACTTTTTTGGTATTGATCATGTGAATGTTTCTACTGATGCATATAGAGAAGCGAATGCGTGGGGTGTTGAGATTGATTGGGAAAGTCATACTCCCGTGGCGAAAACTAATCTTTTAATTGAAGATTTTGAGTCAATAGAAACACCCTCTCTACTTGAAAATTCAAGAATTATGAATAGAGTTAATGCAGTTAAAAAATTCTCTGAAAAAGTGGGTGGAGATCAATGTATCATAGGTTGGATTGAAGCGCCATTTGCGGAAATTTGTTGTTTATTTGATTTAGTTAATGTTCTTCTCTTATGTAAAAACTCCAACTGGGTAGAAAGAATAAAATCACTGATTAAGAGGATCCTCCCAGTTCAAAAAGAGTTCGCTAAATTACAGATTGAAGCTGGAGTAGATATAATTGGCGCTGGTGATTCAGCAATATCTCAAATTGGTCCTATGAGATATGAAAAATGCTGTTTAGATGCTACAAAAGAACTCTTTAGTTATATTCAGAAAGATGTACCAGTATTATATCACATCTGTGGAGATAATTCTGTGGTTGATAAAGAAGGAAGAGATATGTTAAAATTAGTTTCGAGTACCAAGGCTGCTATTTTAGATTTGGATTATCAAGTAGATCTTAAATTAGCAAAAGAAAAAATTGGTACAAGTAATTGTATAAGAGGGAATACTAATACTCAAGTTCTTGGAAGTCCAAAATATTCTATCTCAAGAGTAATTCAGGAAATCACTAAAACAATCGAAGCTGGGAAGCCAGGAGGAATGTATCAATGGGCAGGGGGATGCGAAAT
>CAYNEU010000551.1:0-2392 GCA_964396275.1 uncultured archaeon
TGTTGAACTTATACTTTCTTTGGAGATTTTTATCATAATCTAACTTAAATACTTAATTATATTATCAACTGCCATTTCAGCAGCACGATCAATACTTTCGGTGGTGTAACCACCAATATGAGGGGTACATATTGTTTTTTCATGAATTATTAACTCATTCAACCCGGGGGGTTCTCTATTATAAACATCTGTTGCATATTTGGCTACTTTTCCATCGTTAAGAGCATTTAATAGAGCCAACTCATCAACTAAAGAAGCCCTAGCAGTATTAATGATAATAACACCATTTTTCATTTTCATAATTGAATCTTTATTAATCATTGGTTTTGCGCTTGGAGGGCTGTGTAAACTAATGATATCTGAGTGTTCAAATATTCCATTCAAATCAGTATATTTAAAATTATTATTAGGATTAAATGACTCATCGGGATAAAGATCATAACCAATTACTTTCAAACCAATTCCAATTGCCATTTTTATAACTCTTTTCCCTATATTGCCACATCCAATTATCCCAAGGGTTTTTCCTTCAACTTCCATTCCTTTTTCTCTTATCCATTCTCCATTTTTCATATGAGCATTACAATTGATTATAGAGCGAACAGAACAAAATATGAGAGTAATTGCTAATTCAGCTACTCCTTGTGAATTAGCAATAGTAGCTATTTTAACCTTTATACCTAATCGTCCAGCTGCTTTTAAATCAATATTGTCAATTCCAACGCCATTTCTACTTATAATTTTTAGATTTTTTGCTACTTTTAATACATTAGATCTAATCGGCTCAATCCCAGCTAGATAGGCAACACATTCTGGTAATATTTTAAGTTGTTCCTCTTCTGATGGTTTTTGACCTGAAGGTCCATAGACAAGAGAAAACCCTGCTCTTTTCAGCTTTTCTAAAGATGGATGGCCATTTTGAGTGATAGATCTAGGGGTTATATATACTTTTTTCATATTGTTTCACTTTCAAGATTTCCATTTTGGATTATCAATTAATTCTGGCTCTCCTTCCTTCTCAATTAATAATTTTCGAAACCCTTTTGTTTCGATTGTCTTATAATCATGTCCTGCGTCTGCTCGAAATACAAAGAACATTATAAAAGGCTCTGAATCTGAGACATTTATGCTTCTATGGGCAAATCTAGGAGGAACATACACAGATATACCAGGTCTCATTTCTTGAAGTTCAACTTCACATTCAGGATTTTCCATTAATATAAAACCATGGCCCTTAATACAGTAATAAATCTCAGCAGTATCTATTTTCGAATGGAAATGTCCTTTAGTCATAAAGTATTCATTATCCACTTTTCCAGGATACAAAATAGTTGTCCCATATGCTAATTCTCCCGGACTTTTTGGAATATCAAGTTCATAGAATTTATATACTAAAATGTCTTCAACTTTTATCATTTCTTTTAGTTTCTGATTATTAAAATACATTCCATTCATAGCTGAAAGCATTCTCTTAGTTGATTTACATTCCGGTGATATTCCATCCTCTAAATTAAATCGAATAGCTTTTGATTTTATATTTGTTTTACTTTCCATAATAATCTTCTAATTTTATTTTACTTGTAGAGCGATTCTCGATAATTGTTCAAATTTAGGACCACTAATTGGAATTTCTATATGAAATACTTCTGCGATAACTCTCTGCCATCCATGTAGAAAATAGACCCAACCATCTTCAATATGAAGGATTTTTTTCTTTTTTTGAGCTCTAGCTTGTTTTAGAAAAATTAGATCACCTCGAAAATTATAGTCCCACACAAATCCATTTTTGGGAAATTCTACTGTATCCGTAAGAGGCGATCCGGGAAAATCTTTACCAGCACCAGTTCCATTAATGACCAATGAATGTTGTTTAAGTTGATTTACTATCTTGTCATTATCCTCAATTTTAGAACAATGGATATATTCAAATGGAATTCCAGGATTGATCTTTTCATGAATCTTCTTCATCTTTTCAAGTCTGGGAGTACTTCTATTCGTCACATAGATTTTTGAAGGCCATAAGTCTTTTTCCAAGTTTTCTATAAAGTAGGTGGTTAAAGCAAGTGAAGCACCACCGGCACCCATTATACATATTTCTCCATTAAATTTTTTCCAATGATTTTTTCCAATGAATGATTCATAGGAGAGTCCGCTAGTAATGGGATCCTTTGCATGAGCCCATAATTTTCTGTTATTTTTTGAAATACAACTCAATTCTCCCAATAATTCAGTATACGGATCGATCATATCGAATAAATCTTTTGTGGCTTCATAAAGATCGATTTTATGAGATGTTACTAAAGCTCCTAACGAATTTTTATCATTCTTAATAAACTCAACAATTTTTCTATATATTTTTGGGTTATCATGAATTTTGCAGTTAATTCCGACT
>CAYNEU010000552.1:0-2998 GCA_964396275.1 uncultured archaeon
TTATTTTTACCGCAGGCGTATACTTCAATCGAGAAACTCCCGCTAAATCAGCTGCGCTATATCCTCATTTTAAACAAGCAAAAACGATCATATTATAAGTATTTTCCATGTCTATTTAACCACCTCCTAAAAGTCCATCAATTTCAGCAAATAATTGATGATCCCGGTAATATCTGATATCAATTGCTTGAGTAGGACAACATGTAGCACAAATTCCGCATCCATCACAATTTATCTCATCAATAAATGCACCAATATTCTCTTCAATCCTAATCGCATTTTTAGGGCATTCTTTTTCACATCGTCTACATGAAATACAGTATTCACTATCGACTTCAGCAGTAATTAGTTCTATATCAATTTGTCCTGGTGCTGTTAACTCCGCTACCTTGCTAGCCGCTGCTCTGGCTTGAGAAACTGAATAAGAAATATTCTTCGGGCCTTGAGCAAATCCAGCAATAAAAATTCCTTTTGATTTCGTTTCTTGTGGCATGAGTCCGAAATGGGATTCAGTGAGGAACCCGTACGTATTAGTGTCAAGATTTAATACCTGTACAATCTGCTGAGTACCTTTTGAAGGGAGCGCTGCTGTGGATAACACGACTAAATCCGCATCAATTATTACGATCTTATCTGTTAATGTTGAATACACTCGAACTTTTACGTTTTTGGTTTCTGGATCTTCAGAGATTTCACCTACTTTTCCACGTATCATTTTAATACCCGCTACTTTAGCTCGTTCATAATACTCTTCAAATCCTTTTTCAGGAGTTCGTATGTCAATATAACAGATTGTTATATTCGCATCAGGAAATTCTTCGAGTAACAACCTTCCATTTTTTAGAGCGAGCATGCAACACACACCACTACAATAAGTTCGTTCAGTTTCTCGACTTCCTACGCATTGTATGAATACGATTTCTTTTGGCTTCTTATTATCAGAAATTCGGTGCACATGTCCTTCAAGTGGTCCATTTGGGGCGAGAACTCGCTCTAACTGAACTTGAGTTATGACATTCTCAAATTCTCCATATCCATATTCACCAAAAGGTTCATGTATGTCCCAACCAGTAGCTATAATAATTGTACCAACTTCAACATTAACATCTTTAGGCACTTGACTGAAATCAATAGCATCTAATTCACAGGCATCTACGCATGAAAAACACTCAATACACGCATCCCTGTCAATATCATATAGAAACGGTACTGCTTGACCAAAGGAAATATCAATTGCTTTTCGTGCTCCCAAATGTTCATCAAAATAATTGCTCACATATACAGGACAAACCTCGCTGCATGCACCACATCCATTACATTCATCTGTTGTATAGCGTGGTTTCCTTTCAATTGTTACTTTATAATTCCCGACGTATCCTTCTACTTTCTTTACTTCACAAAATGTTAATAATTCAATATTCTCATTTCTATTAACTTCCAACATTTTTGGTCCGCAAATTCATATAGCACAGTCATCTGTGGGAAAAGTTCTGTCTAACTGAGACATTCTCCCTCCAATCGTAGTTTTTTGATCAACTAAATATACCTTGATTCCTTGATTTGCTAGATCCAGAGCCGCATTCATACCAGCAATTCCACCACCTATTATCAATGTAGCTTTTGTAACAGGAACTGTCCTAATAGGAACTGGCTCTAATCGTTTAGCTCTTTCAATTCCGCTTTTCACTAGGATTTTTGCTTTTTTGGTAGCCTCTTCTCTACTCTCTGTGCACCAAGAGCAGTGTTCACGTACGTTTACCATTTGAAAGTAATAAGGATTTAAATCTGTTTTAGCAATTGTTCCTCGATAAATAACCTCATGTGTACGTGGAGTTCAAGCAGATGCTACAATTCTGTCTAAATTCTTTTCCTTTATATCTGCTATTATTTCATTTTGAGCATTATCGGTTCATAGAAAAGCATTTTTCTTAGCAATTACCACATTATCAAAAGTCTTACTTACGTAATCTACAAGCTCATCGCAATCTACTTTAGTCCTAATGTTTACTCCTCATTGACAAGCATAGTATCCAATCCGATGATTTTCATTATTACTCATCTCTTTTTACACATCCACCTCTAGCTTTTACATAATTGTATATTCATAAATTTCTTAGATTTTTATTGGATGTTTTTTAAGTTCCAATATTGATCTTTTTGAAACGATCGATATTAAATATTTTTTTTAATTGTATTTACATTTTCAATATTTTTAATAGTTTTTGTTACCATATATAAGCAAATATTTGTAAAGCGGTCACAACATCAAAACATTTTTGACCAGATTGAAGTATTTTAACAATTTATTTTTTAAAATAGTCAAAGAAAGAGGGATTTATGATCGATCTTAAACATTTATGTTTAAAAAATTTTTGATTTCGAGGGTTGAAACGGGATGAGTTACACAAGACTTTATGTTTTTATATTTCCATCGTTAGAAATTGAGCTATTACAAAAATATTTTTAATATGACAATTATCGATAAAAATATTTATACATTATAGATCAAATTCTAATTATATTATTTATTACGGCTATATAGAATATTGCTTATTCGAGATTATTTAATTGCATTTGAGGGTGTAATCAAAGGATGATGGATAGTGATCAGGTAAGGGTAATCCTAGAACGAGCCGAAAGGGAAGAAAAATCATACAATTGGGCTTTAGTAGCAACTTTATATGAAGATGCATTAAAACTTTTATATAAGGAGAATGATGTCGAGAAAAAAGCGCATATAAATAAAAGGCTTGGTTACTCATACCTGAGAGCTGCTAATCAAGTAGAAACTTCAGATAAATATAAAGAATTCGTGAATCTTGCGAAAGATGCTCATGAAAGAGCTACAGGTTTTTTTTCTAAAGTAGGAAATAAAGCACAAGAATTAGAGTGCCGAGCTGAAGCTTACCATAAATCGGCATTGATAGCGGGGACTAAACAACAAGCTCGAGAGGAATTTAAAAAGTCTATCGAATTTTTCAAAAAGGCTAGTGATATT
>CAYNEU010000553.1:0-1574 GCA_964396275.1 uncultured archaeon
TGGTTTCATCTACTTTGCGTGAAAATTGAATTCCGGCGTAAAAATTAGCAATACCAAATATTGGAATCGCACCATATATTATAAAATCATTAAGTGGTGTAAATGCATTTGCTAAACTAAAGATAGCAAATCCAATAATTGTTCCAAGTACCATTCCGATGCCTAATGCAAATCTTCTCTTTCCAAAGGCGGAAGATCGATGATATTTTGAAGATTTTTCAGAAATTATAGTATCTAATGGATTCCAGAAAATGTATGCTCCCAAGCCTAAGAGAAATGCGCTAAGATACATTCCTATTAAAGAATGTAATATTATTGAAATATAAAGCCCAAAATAAGATAAACCTCTACCAAAAGAACCAATCATGACTAAAATCCGCTTAGAAAAACGATCTGTTAAGTATCCGATGAATGAGGAGCTAATTAAACCTCCAAGAGTAATAAATGAGAAAAATAAACCAAGATTAGTAGCAGGATAATTTAAAACTTGTTTAATTAAGTAGGCCATAATGAATTCAATAAAAAAGAAGCCGAGTGAATTCCACACAACAATAAATATAACTGAATTAAAATCTGAAGTGAATTTATGATGATCAGGTACTAATTGCTTTTTTCCCGTCTTTAAAGTTAATCGCATAGTATCAATTAGGAAAAAAAAGCAAGGAAAAAAAGATTTATGTTTATGATTGCATTTTTCAATTTATTAACCTATTTAGGAGTATTATTTAATTACTTTTCTCGTTGTTTTAGATATACTCAATCTTACAACCAGAAGTGAATTATAGGTGAGAAAGTTTGTCCAAGCCAGTAATAAAAAGTAACCCAATAGGTATAAGTAATCCCAAGATACAAAAGAGCATATAATATTGCGAAAAAGAATCCAAAAATTACATCAATCGGGAAATGTACCCCTACTATTAATCTTGAAATTGCCATAATAATATCTAATATAATAAAAACAGATAAAATAATCCAAAAATATTGTGTAAAATAATAAGCAAATATAAAACCAAAAAATAATATAAAGGTTACGTGCCCTGAAGGGAATGATTGTTTTTCTGAGTCTTTCATAATATATGGAATTCTAATAAAATCGTCGTGTTTCTTTACGCCTTCATTTTGAAGTGTAATGAAAGGGCGATTTCTTCTAATTATCTTATAACGTATGATGCTATGAATAATGATACTTTGTTCGAAACCACCAGTAAATAGCACTAAGAGAAAATAATCTTTTGTAACATATCCGTAGAAATACCATATTAACCATACTAACCCCCAAAAATACATGGAGCCAAAAAAACTATATACAATGGCGAATTTTTTAGTTTTTCTACTAAAATCACTTTTGTAAATACTTAAAAATGTCCGGTGGTCCCAATCCTCTATTTTTCCAAGATATTCTGATAGTGATGACATTATAAGTTACGAGTCTAATTTAGCATAGGATTTAGATAAAATACAAAAATTGATATTTATACTTTTTGCTACTCTTAATCATCTTGATTGATTTTA
Organism: uncultured archaeon; assembly: GCA_964396275.1. Lineage (GTDB taxonomy): Archaea > Asgardarchaeota > Lokiarchaeia > Sigyniarchaeales > SOKP01 > Loki-b32. Next base: position 1,513 of record CAYNEU010000553.1, read on the forward strand.
TTATTCCGAATATAATTAGTATTAAATTCAATGATATGACTTATTTTAAAGATCTTGAAAAA
>CAYNEU010000554.1:0-3169 GCA_964396275.1 uncultured archaeon
GAGTAATCACGCATCAAATTATTTACCCATTAAAGGTATTTTGGATAGAGAAAAAGATGAGATATTAAGTATAATAAATTATGGATTAACTCATAAAAATATATTACGACCAGAATTTTATCGGGGGCTATAATCAGTTTAAAATATGGGAGTTTTAAAGAACTTTATTTTAAAAACTTGATCTTTTAAAAACAATTTCTTGAGTTTTAGGTATATAATCTTGTACGGGACTTTTTGGTTGCTTTTTTATAATATTAATAAAATCATGTAGTTGGTCTTGGTTCATAGCCATTTTATTAGAAAGATTAGAAAGTGAAAGTTTGTCAAAATTTTTTGAAAATTCGAATAATCTATTACGTATTAAGTTTTGATAAGTTAATGAGATTAACATCTTTAAGTTTGGGAAGTTCTCAGATTTAATATCTCTCACAAACTCAAAAATTTTATCGGAAGCATCATGGTAATTCAATATTTTATAGCAGCTCAATATTTCATACATTTTTTTTATATATTTAAAATATTGAGTGATCTTAGTACTGATATCTTGAAGATGGTATTTATCAAGATTATGATCTACCTCATTTTTTAACATAGCTAACAATTTTGAAAAGCTTTCTAAATTAGTTTCATCAATTTTTTCTCTCAAGAGATTATTGAATCTACGTTCATAAACCATTCTATGATTTTTTAATTCCGACTGTATTTGTTTACTTAACTCATAAAAATCAAGAAGTTCTTTTTCAGTACTAAAAGTATCTTTATGTTCTTGAATTAATATCAATGCTGATCTTACTTTTTCTAAAGCTGAATTATAATCTCCATTCTTTACTTTTTTTAGAATGATAGATTTATAATAATTCAATTCTTCAAAAAGATTCTTTTTGTTTTTGAAATTTTCAACCTTAGAATTAAAGCTCATAAGCTCTCTATAAAATTTCTGATGATATATATTCTTATTACATCTAAATAGAATAGATCCAAAATTTAAATTTAATATTAATCATTTAATAAATCATTCTTTGCATTATTATAAAATATAGTATAGAGAATTCTACTTAGTAGGTAACCTCAAAATTTTTAAAGTTGTTATTTATTAATTAACTGAGCGATTGAATCAAACAAGTTTGTGAGTAATGAATTTGAAATAAGATTTAACTTGTCATCCAGGAAATATGTGAACTTATATACTTGATGATATAAATACTTAAGATTTAATGAAGAAAATGATTATTCTTTAACGGAGAATGATAACACAGACAAATTGGGGATAATAATCGAGGATTTAGAAGAGAAAGTGCAGAATTACTTCTTAATACTAGATAATAGTAAATAAATGACATAATTAATTAATTACGAGCCCCGCATAAAGAACAAACTTCCGCGTCTCCGATAGGATTACCACAATCCTTACATCTTCTGACTTCGTCCATTATATCTTTTCCTTCAGATATATCTACTTTACCCTCTAATTCCTCTATTTTTTCTATTCCCTTAGAAAAGATTGTGCCCGGTCTGTCACCTGGCCAAATAATATTAACAATAATACCTGAAACTACTAACATTATACATATTACTATAAAAATAGTTAAATCATGGCTAACATTTTGTTGTAAAAACGTTATTGTAGCAGTTATCCAGTTTACCATAAAAATCCCTACTGGCATGATAATTGGCATGAGGAACATTAAGATAGCGCCTAAAATATCAGCAAGGATTTGTAAAAATCCTATTACTTGAAAAATTATTTTTTATCACCCATTTTATGCTTTCATTCTATTCTCTCGAATTTTCTTTCTATTAATACTAAAATCAATTATATCATATATTTTTAAGACAATTGTTAGAAAATAAACTCCCATATACACTAAGACCATTGTCTGGAGATTTAAAGATAGAAATCCAGAATATCCAGATATATTAAAATTAAATAGAATTTCGGTGGCCCCAGAAAATTTGTAACTCCATAAATATAGACAATTTACAATAACTTGGATTAACGCAAATACTGCCCTTCTTATTGATTGTTTAGGTGACGAATATGAAAAAAATGCACATCCACTAATTATTAATCCAAAAGCTACTATCCAAAATATTATATTTTCATAGTTTTCCTGAGTTAATGTTATTTCCCCCACCAATGGTATTTGTAAGTTTCTCACCCAATTAAATAACAAAAGAGGAAAAATAATTGTCGTAACAACATAAATGCTTGTATAGATTGTTCCCCTAACCATGTTTTTTGTTGCTCCCATCTTATTGACCTCCTATGGATATGAATAATCCCCTATTGATATATTATGCATATTAAATGCGAGAGAATGCAATCCCAAAGAATAAGTTAAACCTACAGTAAAATTAGCAAAGAACTCTATATCAGGGGGTGGCGTTCTATACCAGTTTATGTCTGTCTGGGCGTTTGGAAAAGAAATAATATTGCTTAGATCCCCTGTAAAATTAAAAAGCCCTTTATTCCCTTTTGTTACAGTTCCAAAATCTAGGTGTTTTTCAAAAAACTTTATGAAAATAGTATCATTTTGACCAGGGATTGTATAATTTATATGCTCATATCTCATCCCAAGATCAATCTCTATCTTAAGATCTTCTAAATCAAAATATCCCGCATTAGTGATATTAAAAGGTAAAGAAAAATTAAAAGCAGTAAGCTCACCCGTTAAATTGTTAAAATTCACATCAAAACTTGCATCAGTGTAGTCAACTCCTATATTGTTAGAATAAGGATCAAGTATTATAAAAGCGGATAAACCACCTAATATAGATACAAGAGTAACAGATAGAGTTAACAGTAATATGAATATCCTAAATAGCAACCTAAAAACTCGAGATGGTCTCATAATATTCGGGAAAAAATATTTTTAGTAGTTATCTACGGTGTTTTTTTTAGAATTATCTAATTAACTCTTATTAGATTTATTATTAATATAAATTTTGTATTTATAATTTTTAACAATTTAAGTAAGCATATCTCAGATAAATCGATTTCAAATTTACTTGATTTTGACCGATTTATAAAAAAACATTGTCCATATTAAATTTTCGTTATATTTTATCCACTAAGCTTTAAAGAACTAATAGAATTTTATATCATGTTTCTATAACCAACATCTATAAGTGAATTTAAATTTGTTAATTAAATAATTAGAATATATAG
>CAYNEU010000555.1:0-2725 GCA_964396275.1 uncultured archaeon
TGCTTTCCTTCAATGATGATTTGCTTTATATAAGAGCATTCATTGGATTTTTCCTTCAGATTTTGCCTTGTCATACTAATCTAAGTTTTTCTTTTTTTGTATTTTCTATTCAATCAGTAGAGATCTAATAATTGTATGAGATAGAGAAGAATCTATTATTATCCTAAATTTAATATTTGATTCTATAAAGTGTTAATCTTGGATACAAATTTACGATATATTAAATAATATGATTATAATGAATTTAAATATGCTCAGATCTTTCAGTTAAAGAATTAAAACAGATAAGCTATTTGTGCCCAAAATTTTTTTATAAAGAAAGACAAAATTTCTTTTCCTAATGATTATTATTTTTCATATTTTTTTTACGAAAACGTTACATTTCATAACTCAAAACAATAAATATCATGATTAATTTCAATACTTAAGATTACTTAAAAATTAAAAATTACTTTTTTGTAAAAAAATGTGAAGAAAATGGTCGTTATAACAACTAAAAAGCCGGTAGAGGAAGTTCTTAATGTTCTGAGAGATAATAATGCTAAAAAGTTGTTTCTTGTAAGTTGTGGAGTTTGTGCAGCATTATGTCAAACAGGTGGTGAACAAGGTTTAGACGAGTGGAAAGAAATCTTAGAGAAAGAAGGATACGAAATAGTTAATGGCATGGTTGTAGATGATGTCTGCGATAATAGGGAAATGGCCAAAGTTGTACGTAAAAATGATGCTGACGTTCAAGAAGCTGATTCTATTGTCACTTTAAGTTGTGGACTTGGGGTTCAATCAATAATTCAGGTGCTATCTAAGAAATATCCAGAAAAGAAAGTATTTGTTACAAATAATACAGAATTTATGGGTATGACGGAGAGAATCGGCAGATTTTATATGCGATGTCGAGGTTGTGGTGATTGTCTATTAAATGAAACTGGCGGTATTTGTCCAATAACTACATGTGCTAAATCGCTAATGAATGGTCCATGTGGCGGAATGGTTAATGGAAAATGTGAGGTTGGTAATTACGAGAAAGATTGTGGCTGGGTATTAATATATAATCGATTGAAAGAGATAGGAAGATTGGATTTATTTTCCAAATTGAGAGATCCAGTAGATTGGAGTGAATCTGGTCACCAACGAGAAGTAGTATGGAGGTAGAATCAAAATGGCAGAAAAAAGAGTATTTTCTAAATTAGGTGAAAAGTTAGCAAATGGGGAATTTATACTAACAGGTGAGCTTGAGCCAGAAAAAACTTGTGATCTTTTCCATACAATCCAAGAAGCTAAAGAAATGGCTCCATATGTTGTTGCTGCCAATGTTACTGATAGTCCACTTGGAATAGTGACAATTAATAGTATGGCGGCTTCTCATATTATTCAAAAAGAAGCTGGATTGGAAGTGATTTGGCAACTTACAGTAAGAGATGTTAATAAATTAGGTATAGCTGGAATGATAATGGGGGGTCATGCATTAGGATTGAGAAATGTGTTATCTCTTACTGGAGATCATCCTGCTCTTGGAGATATGCCTGAATCTAAACCTGTATTTGATCTTGATTCAGCTACCCTAGTTAAATTAATACGAGAGATGGTTGATAAAGGATCTATAAATGGACATGAAATTGAACATGCCCCAACTCTTCATGTAGGTGCGGCTGCAAATCCAAATTCTGACCCTATGGAGGCTGAAATTTTAAAAATTGGAAGAAAAGCCGAAGCAGGCTGTGAATTCATACAAACTCAGGTTGTTTATGATTTAGATAGGACAATTGAATTTTTAAGTGAGATTAAAAAGTATAATGTTCCTGTGCTTTTAGGTATATTTCCAATGAAAAGTTATGGTATTGCTAAGGGTTTTGATACTTTCGTACCAGGCGTAGATGTTCCAAAAGATATTTTAGCTAAATGGAAAAATATCAAAACAGAATTTAAGGATGATAAAAAGGAACAGAAAAGATTATATGATCAAGCTAACTATGAGTTTTTCAAGCCCTTTATTTCCGAACTAAAGAAAAAGGGTTTGTTAGCAGGCGTACATTGCATGGCAGTTCATTATCCCCGAATTTTTCCTAAATTAATGGAAGTAATTCAAGCTTAAATTTAATTTCTTTTTATTTTTTTTATTTTGGTAATTTGATAACTTTACCAACTTTTAAATCAAAATAAGCCTCTTTAAACGTTTCCTTAAAAATATTAATGCTCTCTATGCTGCTATCATGAGGTGAAAGTGCCACTAATTTAGGATTTCTAGCCTTTAGGTAATCTAATGCGAAATCTCGATCATTTTCATGCCATGGTTCCCATGGTGGTCTTTTCGTCATGATAAATTTATGTATTGGCAATCCTGACCATTCATCTTCATCGCCCGGGAATTTTGGTATGGGCAAATGTAATCCTCCTATAACTCCATAAATAGGTGTATCAAATAATGCTTCAACACGATCTATTATCTTTTTAATTCCTTGATGCCCACAACCGACAATAATTACAATCCCTTTTCCCTCAACATTTATAGCCATAGCTTGTTCGTATATATCTCTAAAAAAAAACAGAGGATTATGTATAGGGCCAATAGAAGCTATACCCTCTGCTATAACCTCTGGACCTTTCACGTGACTTAAAGTGGCAGTAGGATGAGTCATGGGAACAGGAGTAAATGCTTTGATATGGCTTAAGTTAAGTTGGGATTCTGAAAGTGAAAACGTATTTTTCTGAGCCCATTTAAAACCCCCTA
>CAYNEU010000556.1:0-1738 GCA_964396275.1 uncultured archaeon
CTCATTATATAGAATTGTAATATATTTCTTCGCGAAACGATGATTTCACGAAGAATATTAATAGAAAAAATTTTTATTTTATTGATTATGTTGACAAGGCATGGAATATCCATTTTATGCTACTTTTTCTTCCCCTTTTGAGTCTTTTACAATTGTATGGAAAGGAACAGGCTCCGAACTAAAAGTGCAACGTATATTTCTTAGTGATGCTAAACTCAACTCGGAAGTTAAGGCTCTGGAATCTTTCAAGCAAATAAAGTCGAAATCTTGTTCTTTAATATCATCGCTAGGTGAGAAAATGCAACAGTTCTTTAAAGGTGAAACGGTAGAATTTGATTTAGAATTAGTTGATTTTAATAAGTGTTTAGGAGTGCAAAAAAGAGTGCTTTTAGCAGAATATGGGATCCCTAGAGGGTATATTAGTACCTATAAACGAATAGCAACCCATATCGGTATAATTAATGGAGCTAGAGTCGTTGGAAACGCACTTGCCAGAAATCCATTTCCGATCGTCATTCCCTGTCATCGAGCAATTAAAACAAATGGTGACCTTGGGGGATATCAAGGTGGGATAAAAATGAAACGCATACTGTTAAAATTGGAAGGAATGGAGATTTCTGAAAGGGGGAAGGTTATTACCAATAGATTCTATTATTAGTAGATATAAAAAAAGTTTTAAATAGAAGTATACGGAAGTGATATCAAAATAAATGAATAGAATAGGAATTTTGGGAGGTATGTCCTATGAATCTACAATTAAGTATTATCATTTACTTCTAGAAAGGTACTATGAGAAGTTCAATGATTTTAATTATCCTGAAGTTTTGATTTTCAGTGTGAATTTCCAGAAGCTTATTGATTATGAAATTGGGGGAAATAGAGAAAAATACATTGAATATTTAATGAGTGGCATTAATTCACTAGTAAAAGGAGGAGCTACATTTATAGTAATGGCAGCAAATTCTCCACATGCAGTATATAATGATTTGGAAAAATTATCAGAAGTACCAATTTTAAGTATCGTGAAAGCTACAGCCGAAAAGGCAATGAAAGAAAAAATGAAAAGCTTATTACTTCTTGGAATAAAATTTACGATGCAAAACACTTTTTACCAAGATTATTTCAAAAGAATATGTATCGAGGTTATAACGCCTTCTAATGAAGAACAAGACGTAATAGATAAAATAATATTCGATGAATTAGTGATTGGTTTTTTTAAGCAAGGCTCAAAGCAAAAAGTCATCCAGATTATTAAACGATATAAAGTAGATGGAGTTATTTTAGGATGTACTGAGATACCGTTAATATTAACCCAAAATGATGCCGAAATTAAATTATTTGATACATTACAAATTCATGTTGATGCAACCTTGGATTATTACTTATCATTAAAATAGATCATTGTAAGTTTTTTTAAGACTCAAATGCTATTTATTATAATCACATTATAGTGGTAATTGCTTATTGGACACTTTCAATTTACTAAAGTGAAATTCAAGGATCTGGCACCTATCATCTTAGTCATGGTGTTACTTTTTGTTTCAACTGCATGTGCTACTATGCTTATTCCGAGTTATGCTGTGATCCAAGAAGAGTTTAACATTCCACAAGCATTAATTGCCGTTCCTGATGCTTTTTTTGTATTGATTAGTGCTTTTTTTGCTTTACTTTGGGGTTATTACACTGACCGTATTAATAGAAAAATAGTTATTATGGCGGGAGCTTTTTCTTGGACGAT
>CAYNEU010000557.1:0-3457 GCA_964396275.1 uncultured archaeon
AAAACAATCTCTCCCTTTTATTTCATAGTTTTTCCATCGTTTTCAACCTATATATTTACCATTTTATACATACACATAGAGATGGATGGAGAATACAGACATATATCAAAGTTAATATGAAAAAGAGATGATATCTTTTAAAGCAGTAAATATTAATAAATAAATATTTTAAATAACTTGCAGTGGTCCTAGTTTTTTAATTTCATTAGTAAATTCAGTGATAACTTCAGCAAATCGTTTCCCTTCAGATGCACTTACCCATTCAAGTCTAAATCTTTTATCGAGATTGAACATTTTTAATATCTCCTTAAAACGTTCAAATCTATCTCGGGTAAACTCATTTCCTTTTAAGTAATGACAATCTCCAATGTGGCACCCTGTTACAATAACTCCATCAATCCCATCTTTAAATGCTTCTAAAATGAAGGCAGGGTCTACTCTCCCAGAACACATCACTCTTAATATCCGAATAGTAGCGGGGTACTGAAAACGAGATACGCCAGCTAAATCTGCTCCAGCATAACTACACCAATTACAGCAAAAACATAATATAGTTGGATGAAATTCCTTTTTACTTACTTTCTTTTTTGACTTAGACATAAGTTAATACCTTATAATTTAAGTTTGGACTAAAAGTGCAGAAATCATAGCGTGTATTTGCTCAAATCCAAAATGTTTAATAACTATTGTTGAATTAGGACACTGTACACCACATGTACCACAACCTTTACAGAGCGCAGGATTTACATGAGATTTCCTTATAGTCATTGTGATATCTTCGAACGTTCTTTCTTTCTCTATTAATTCAATAGCATTAAATTGACAAACTTCCATACAGCTTCCACAGCCAATGCAATTTTCTTCTATTACAACAGCTACAAGCCCAGATGTTACAAGGTTTTCAGCACTCAAAATTTTGACAGCTTGAGCAGCAGCTCCATTGGACTGAGCAATTGATTCTCGAAGATCTTTAGGTGAATGTGCACACCCACATAAATATATGCCATCTGTAGCAAAATCAATTGGTCTCAATTTAACATGAGCTTCCAAAAAGAATTTATCCTCATTAAGGGGCACTTTTAACATTTTTGCTAGCTCTTCATTTTCTTTTATTGGTGCTACGAGTCCAGTACTTAGTATGACTAAATCAGGATTTATTTCAAGGTCTCCTAAATCTGGATTGTTTACTATAATTCTTAATTGTTTATTTTTAATTTTTAATTCTGGAGGCTTAGATTCATCAAATCTAAGGAATATAACCTTTTTGTCTCGTGCTAAGTTATAATATTTTTCTTTAAACCCATATGTCCTAATATCACGATACAGGATGACTATTTCTATACTAGGGTTGATTTCTTCTGCTTTTAACGCATTTTTAATAGCTTCTGAACAACAGATTCTGCTACAATAAGGATGATCTTCATTTCGGGATCCGACGCATTGAATCATAACTATTGATTTCATTCCTTTAATTTTATCCGTAGTAAAAAGATCTTTTTCAAATTCAGTTTGAGATATAATTCTTTGATCTTGCCCGAAATTATATTCTTTTGGCTTATATTCTTTCGCTCCGGTGGCTACAATGATTATTCCATGCTCCAGATCAACACTTTTGCTATTATTTCCATAGCTTACATTTGTTGAAAAATTCCCTATATATCCTGATATTGAATTGATTTGAGCATTTTTAAATACGTGGATTAATTGATTATTTTCAACTTCTTTAATTAAGTTTTCAAGGTACTTCTGAGTATCATCATTTTCAAGGGTTCGATAAATATTTTTGGCAAACCCACCAAGAGAATCTTCCTTTTCAATTAAGAAAACTTCATAACCTTGAGAGGCTAGATTTAATGCTGCTGATATGCCAGATACACCCCCACCTATAATTAAGCCTTTATTGATTACAGTGATTTCTTGTTCTTGTAATGGGATTAATTGTCTAGCCTTTGCTACTGACATACGCAATAAGTCTTTTGCTTTTGCTGTGGCTTTTTCAGGTTCATGCATATGAACCCATGAACATTGATCTCGAATATTCACCATTTCAAAGAGATATTTATTTAAACCAACTTCCCTGATTGTTGCTTGAAATAAAGGTTCATGAGTTCTTGGAGTGCATGATGCAACAATTACTCTATTAAGTTGGTTTTTTACGATTTTTTCTTTAATATTAGTTTGAGTATCCGCGGAACAAGTATATAAATTATGTTCAGCATAAGCTACATTTGGCAAAGTTTTAACATATTCGACTAAAGCAGGAACATCAACAACACCTCCAATATTTATTCCGCAATGACATATGAATACTCCGATTCGTGGTGGTTGATTACTTACATCTATTTCTTCGGGAAGTTCCTTATTAGAGACTAATTTATTTCTTGCTTCTGATAAAAGAACATTTACACATCCCGCAGCAGCACTAGCTTCAATAACAGTTTCTGGAATATCCTTAGGGGTTGCGAAAGATCCACAAACATAAATCCCGGGTCTTGAAGTCTCTACTGGGGTAAAGGTTTCAGTTTTGCAAAATCCATACTCATTTAACTGGATGTCTAATTTCTGTGCTAATTCTTGTGCTTTTTGATTAGGTTGCATTCCAACAGAAAGAACGACTAAATTAAAAATTTCTTCAACTATTTTTCCATTTTCTGTTTCATAATAAATTTTTAAATCTTTAGTGTCTGGAATTTCTTTAATAGAAGATATTCTACGTCTAATATATCTTACTCCATACTCATCTTTCGCTCGTTCAATATATTTATCAAAATCTTTACCATATGCTCTAACATCCATAGTAAAAATTGTTGGTTCTATAATATTCATGTGTTCTTTTGCTATTACTGCTTCCTTTGTAGTATACATACAACACACAGAAGAGCAGTAATCAATTCTATGCTTTCTATCTCTTGAACCAATGCATTGTAAAAAAGCAATTTTTTTAGGAATAATTCCGTCAGAAGGGCGAATTATTAAACCTGAATGTGGCCCGCTAGCACTGAGTATACGTTCAAACTCAATACTAGTAATCACATTTAAATGCTTACTGTAACCCAATTCCGTTAAAGGAGTAGGATCATATTCATCGAATCCAATTGCTAATACTACAGCTCCTACATTAAGGTTAATTAATTTATCGTGAAGTTCATAGTCTATAGCTTTTGCTTTACATATTCCTTTACAAATACCACATCCTATACATTTTTCTTTATTAATTGAGAACACTAATGGAACTGCTTGAGGAAATTTTACAGAAATTGCTGCTTTGTGAGAAAGTTTTTCATTAAAAAAATCAATAGCCTCTATAGGACATTGTTGAGCACACAAACCGCACCCTGTACATTTTGTCTGATCCAAACGAAGTGTTGTTTGAGTTAACTCAACATTAAAATTACCTGGAACACCTTCAATTTTTTCAATTGAGGAATTAATTAAAATATCGATATTTTCATGTCGA
>CAYNEU010000558.1:0-4406 GCA_964396275.1 uncultured archaeon
CTATATTATATTATTAAAAAGTCAAAAAAAATATTATATAAACAAAATCATCTAAGATCAAAATCTAAAAAAAACTTTAAATAATATATTTTAAAATAAGAAGGAGTGTAAAGAAAATGAAAAACGTTAAGTATTTCTACATAATAATTGGGTTAACACTTCCTCATTACATTTCAATTTTTTTAAATAAAATAATTCATAAGTAGGGACATCCTATTCATCATTAACTCTGTTTTTTTATTCTGTTTCTGATCAAAAATCAATATTCATTGAATGATTTCGCAACTTTTAATCGGTTTTCGTTATCGATTTTTATGTATTTTGACATTCAAATAAATGATTGATCTATAAGTAACTACTTTATAACAATTTGTTTAATTGATTGCGTCGGGGGGTGATCATTCCCATAATGTGAATGTCCATTTCGAGTCGGATGGGTTATCGAAAAACGTCATATTTATATATGATCATTTACATATATTAATTGAGGTGAGTAAGTTAAAATGAATAGTTCAAGATATGAAATTAGATCGAAAGAGAAAGCCGAGAAAAATTTCGAAAATATAAAGGATGCCATAAAAGGCTTATACGAGATTTTGGATCTAACTTTAAGCAAGGATGATTTCTATTATGAAGCGGGTAAAGATAATATTACAGCAATTTATAAGAATCTCATCGAATTATTAATGAATGATTATGGGCTCAGACATCTTTTAAAGAAAGTCCAGAACTCAGAAGTAGATTTAAACATTGTGCTAAATGAGTATTTAGCGAACGCATAGATTTTTCTTCTTTAATAATAAGTTTTTTATCTTAATTAGCACTCAGTTTAATTTCAGTTCCCTGATCTCGTCCGTGAATACTCACCTCAATCAGTGTTCAACCCTTCTTCAAGGAGATATCAGGGAACTGTCCCTTTGAATTTTTCTTAAATTAAATTTTGTAAACCTTTATTAAATAAAGGATTTACTGGATTCAGTAACTTTAATAATCTTGTTTATTCAATTTTTTTCCTTATTGAATAAGAAATTTCAACTCAGGAATTCAAATATTAAGAAATTATTATTCTACAAATTAATCAAAATAAAGATTTTCCAGATGTGTAATTTCTATTCCTTTAACTTCGTTTTTATAAAATTTTTATCATACAAATGTTTCCCTTCTTGAAGTTTTCCCAATGCTAATTCAATATAATTACGCCATATAGACGCAGATGGTGGAGCTATATTCCCTTTATATGTTCTGCGATAATGTCCTATTTTAGCTTTAAGAGCTGGCCCTTCATTTAGAAGCTTAAAAAGCGCATCTTTTGCTGCTTGCAGATTTTCTTTTCTAAAGAGTCCTATTTTCACAATAGCATCCAATACTATAATATTTTGAGAATTATTCGCATATTCTAAAAGAGGTGGTAATGCACGTATATCTCCTAGTTCACCAAGTTTATATGCTCCCTTCTTTCTTTTTTTCCAATAAGCTGCTCCTGGACCATAAGTTCCATATGTAGTAGCTTTAAGCATTCTAATATATTTAATTAATTTTTTATCAGACGCCATAATAATAACCGAGATTTAGAGAGATAATAAATCAGCTCTTATTAGAACAGGTAAAATAATTTACTATTATGTATGATTCCTTCATATATTTATAAGATTCATTATAATTTAAATTGCAACAATTTTCAATCTAAAATGATAAATTAATCTATTAATTATACTTTTAATCTTTCTACTATTTTTATGAGAAATTTAGTAAGAGAGAGCATTTTCCATAACAAATAGATTTATATCTTTAAGTCGAAATTAGATGCATAAAAGTTAACAAGAATGATCTTAATTTAGTAGAAAATGTGATTTGTATGGTTAATATTAAAAAATGGGAAGAGGGAGAACATTGGGTTGAAATAGATTTGGACAGATGCATTGGTGCAGAGGACTGTATTAATTCCTGTCCTGTTGAGGTCTATGAGTTAGTAGATGGGAAAGTTATAGCAGAAAATATTGGGGAATGTACCGATTGCATGGCTTGTCAAGATGTGTGCCCAACCAATGCTATTTTAAAACATTCCGCATGGGAATAAGGGATATAGATAATTCGATTATAGCAATTTTAAGTAACTTATAATAAATAATTCGCAATTATGTAAGAGATTCTTGTTGAGAAAGTAAGAGTCAGCCCCTTAAATATTTACCTCAATCACTGTTCAACCCTTCTTCAAGGAGATATCAGGGAGCTGACCCATTTCCTTTTTCTCAGAATGCCAGGACTTCAACTAAAAAATAATTTGAATGAACTAAAAAATTTTTATGCAGAACCAAATTGTTTATCTAAGTCAATCACTAAAGGAACTTCTTTTTTATCCTTCATAACAACAACCTTCAAAACACCATCCTCGATTTTGGCGCTCACAGGCTCAACCTTAGAAGCTTTTCCCTTAGACCTCGATTCTAAACAAGTATGCTGCTCGTTGTAAAGATAGCATTTGGTACAGCAGAATCCAACTGGCATATAGCCGACAATGGAACATTGGTCATATGCTTCACAATTACAATTATTACACATTTTTTGCATCACTTCTTATAAATTATCTGTTAATTTTTTATAAAATTTCTTGTTTTAATATTTATATTTTATTACTAAAATAATATTATCACTTTTCATATTTAAAGTTGATCATCCTCGATCGTTTTATGTTTTCTTAATGATAGTTTCGCAAAGATTAGATCATGTAGTGCCGTTTTTTACACATTGATGCAGATTTTGATCATATGATTGAGAGAATCATTAACATTTTCGGAAAGTGTACATAAAAACCAACGATCTCGATCAAAGTGATTATTATAATAGAACGCAAAAAATTTATTCTAAAGAGAGAGAATTTTAGATTGGTTTTTGATCACTCTTGATCATTAGATCTATAGAAATTTTATTATTCCGATAATATATTGAGGATTAATTTACTGACATTAAAAGAAATACACGAGAAGCATATTATCATGATTGTAATTACACTATTAAAGTGTGATTTTGATAATGTAAAACAAATTTAAAGCATTTAGTTATTGAAATTTTCTAAAAAATTTATTAAATCTCTATTATTTTTCTAACCATCTAGTAGATTGATAAAAAAACTTTTTGACATGTCTGTAATAAATTTTGAGTTTCGAAATGAGGTATTGAAACATAATGCTTCTTTAAGCTACTGTTATCAGTGTAGTACGTGTAGTGGTGGTTGCCCCGTAGCTCTGATAACTCAAGGTGGTTATAATCCTAGAAAGATTATAGAAGAAGCGATTTTAGGGTTGCAAGATAAGTTGGTAAAAAAGCAAGATCCTAATCCTTGGCTTTGTTCGACCTGTCAGACATGCGTTGAGCTATGTCCTCAAAAGGTTGAGCTTACTGAAATTTTTACATTAATAAAAAATATGTGTTTCAAGACTGGCAATGTTCCTGAAGCATTTATTTCACAAGGGAGATCTATTTTAGAAAATGGAGTTGCACTCCCATATTCAAAAGCTATTATTACCAGACGGGAGAAATTGGGACTTCCTTCCATAAAAACAGCACCGGTCGATGAAATAAAGAAAATATTAATAGAAACTAAATTTGAAAATAACATTCCAAAGGAGGGGGCATAAAGTATGTCTTATGATTTATTTTTAGGGTGTGTAATTCCGGCAAGGCTTCCATTCTTAGAAGCATCTTCAAGAAAAATATTTGAAAAGCTTGGTATTAAATTGAATGATGTTGATGGGTTCAGTTGTTGCCCTGATCCTACAGGAATAGAACTTATAGATCATAAAACATGGTTAGCTTTAGGAGCAAGAAATTTAAGCTTATCAAATAATAATGGAGGAATTATCTCTCTTTGTTCTGGTTGTGTTGAAACTCTTAAAGGAGTTAATTACTATATAAATAAAGATTCTGAAGTAAAGAATGAAGTAAATAAAATTCTAAAAAGTGTTGGTAAAAATTATGAGGGTAAAACTGAAGTAAAGCATTTTGCCCAAGTACTCTATGAGAATCTTGATAAAGTAAGAGCTAATGTCGAGCATCCTTTAACTGGTTTTAAAGTTGCCATTCATTATGGATGCCATTATTTAAGACCTTCTGAGATTATTAATTGGGATGATCCTTTTGAACCAACCACAATAGATGAGATTGTTAAAGCAATAGGAGCAGATTCCATAGATTATGAATTAAAGATGGAATGCTGTGGAAACCCTCTTGATAAATCTGATAAAGAAATTTCTCTTCAAATGATAGATAACAAATTTAAATCAATTCAAGAAGCTGGTGCGAATTGCGTTAGCTTAGTATGCCCCGCGTGCTTTCAACAATTTGATTTTAATCAACGAGAACTGAGTAAGGGAAAAGAAAATGCTTATGATTTCCCTGTTTTTTATCTC
>CAYNEU010000559.1:0-5230 GCA_964396275.1 uncultured archaeon
TTCATAATCGGGTATTAAAAATTGTTCAAGTAAAGCGTTATTATAGGCATGAATAAGGGCAATTAATATTTCTTTTACATTCTTTGCATTTTTTGCATATTTGATTAAATTTTCTGCGGTTGGATCCCCACTAAAATCATTTGCATGCTCTTCAAACCCAAATTTTGATAGTTCGGGTAGTGCATTAAAAAATCCAAAAGCGGAGTATCCTTGGTATTGAAAAAAGATGAAAAATCTTGTCTTAATATTCTTTATAATTTGAGATAAATACGCAGAGGGATATATTTCTCCTAACGTTAATTCTTCGTCTTGTTTAATAACAAAATAAGGAGATATAGGAGATACTTGGCTCCCATACATTTCTTTTGGAGGGATTGATATAAATGGCAACTTTTCTGAAACAATCGTCCAGAGATCTTCTCTTTTCTTTTCCAACAAGATATCCTTAATTTCATCATACGCAAAAAAAAAATCAGCTTGAAGTGCTAATAAAGAACTTAAATACACAGATAAAGAAGCAAAAGTGGCTTCCAATACAGGTCTTCTACCACCATTATCTTCTGATGGTTTTACAATACCTTTCCAAGCTCTTAATCCTGAATAAGCGAATTATTTCACATCAAAAAAAGCTCCTGAAAGGAATAAAAAAGAAGGGGCATCAACTTTTTCACCACTTAAAAAATCTAAAGCCTTTTCAATTAATACACTTTCGAGTTTTTCATCGTGGAATTTCGAATGCACTCGGGGCATCTGTAACCACCGGCGATTTTTTTTTTTTGCCATTTTAATTACTCTCTTTGTGGTAATATCGTTAAAAAAAATAAGAATTACTGCATAATTAATTTTTCCTATTTTAATTAAACAATATATTATCTCAATATAATATTATGTATATGAAATCACTCATCTTAAATGAGTTCTTCTGAATAACTTGATGATTAAAAGAGCAAAATTATATTTTTTTATCCGATCTGTGACTTCTATGGCTTAAAAGCTCTCTCATTTTTGATGTAATTATATCATATTCTTTTATTGATTTCAAATTATTAATAGAAATATGTTTTATTACATCTGAACTCTTATAATAATCATATTTCAAACTCATATTAGGATTATTTTCTTTTATTTCTACAAGTGCTCCTTTAATAAATATTCGGATAAATTCTTCAGAAGATTCTTTTATTGAGAGCTTTTCTGGATCTACAATTTTTATTTCAACCCGATTCAAATCATAAAAGTTCAAAATAGATAATAGTTCTTCATCATTGTTCTTACTTTTAAAAAAAATCTTTCTTTTAATATTTGTTCCTTCAACTCTTTCTTTTGAGATATCTTCTATGAAATATTGCTCTTCAATTGATCCATCCACTTTTTTAATAAATGATTTAGAGTAAATCTCGTCTGCACTATGAAATGATTTTCCCGATATGAGAGAATTTAAGAAATTTAATACGTCTCTTAATTCACTAATCTCTGACTGTAACTCTTCGAGTTGCTCTTTTTTTTTATAGTAGATATTTTGAATTTTACTAAGTATCTGTGATAATTTCTCAATTTCATTTTCATCGTCTTTAGGATCCATTGATTTCATATATAATTTATAAGAACTTAAATTTATTTAAAAATTAGTGCTATAGAGTAATTAAGTAATTTATTTTAAAGTGATATTGATATGGAATCAATGATTATAACTCCAAATTCACAAGACCCAGAAGTCCAAATTCTCTCAAATGAATTGAAAATCCGTGGTTATAAGGTTCACTACTTTAT
Organism: uncultured archaeon; assembly: GCA_964396275.1. Taxonomy (GTDB): domain Archaea; phylum Asgardarchaeota; class Lokiarchaeia; order Sigyniarchaeales; family SOKP01; genus Loki-b32. Next base: position 1,771 of record CAYNEU010000559.1, read on the forward strand.
TCCCTCAACGATAAAAGTAGGGATTGGTTTCCAACGCAATTTTTACAAACAATTTGAACACCTTGAACCTAAAGCAGCTCTTGTAAGAGGGTTTGGGGCCGCTGCTACTCAAAAAATATTTTTTAGACTTGATATTTTAAGAGCATTAGAAGAATATGATATAAAATTAATTAATTCAAGAGAATCATTAGAAATCGCAAGCGATAAGTTTTTGACATCAGTTTTTTTGGAAAATCACGATATTCCTACACCAAAAACAGTAGTTTGCGAAGATCCTCACAAAGCTTTAGAAGCTTTTGATGAATTAGGAGGAGATTGTGTTTTAAAACCCTTGTATGGTTCAAAAGGAATTGGAATAACTAGATTGAATGATAAAGCATTTGCGGAAAATGTTATTTATTCTCTTGATCAGATAAATCAAGTTTTCTACTTACAAGAATTTGTTGAACATTACAATCGAGATATTAGAATTTTAGTATTGGGAGATAAGGTTATCGCGGGTATGTATAGAGTAAGTGATAACTGGAAAACAAATATCTATACAGGAGCGAGAGCTGAACCCATAGAATTAACTGATGATATGAAAAATATTGCCATTAAGGCAGCAAAGATAACTAAAACAGAAATCGCGGGAGTTGATATAATAGAGTGTAAAAAGGGGCTTACTGTTTTGGAAGTTAATTCAATTCCAGGATTTACTGCATTACAAAAAGTTACTGATATAAATATTGTTGAGGAATTGATTAATTTCTTTCTTGAAAAAGCAAGATCTTAGATTTTTAAATTCAAAAAAGAAAAATAATTTAAATTAAGTTTTAATTTAAAATATGTTTTTTATAAATCTTCTATTAATCCGATTAGAAAAGCAATAATTACTAGAACTCCAGCTAATATATCAGCAAATATTGCAAGTAATATTCCTAGGATAAAAAGAACTAACCAATGGAATGGAATGGGGTCATTTGGTTTTATCCCAGCTAATAAAGTAATTATTACTACTACTAATCCAATGATAAAATTAACAATGACATTGAGACCTACATCAATTGGTAAAAGCTGGAATTGAGTACCATAACCAGTAAGCCTAATGATTAAATACGCCAAGCCTACTAGAGCACCAATAATGGTTAAGAATTTCATTAATCCTTCATTCTTATAATGTTTTTTCATTTCAAATCATCCTTTTTAAAATAGTAGTGTATTAGATTTTTAAATTATTTAAAGTTTAAATCTTTTCTATTTTGAAATATCAACAATTAAAGAAATTAATAAATAAAACTTTATTTACCATTTAAACCAATCTAATAAATATGATTCTAAAGTTCAATCAATCTGATGTTAATTCTTTCATGCATACTTATTCTATAGTTGCGAGAGATCCTGAAACGGGAGAAATGGGTGTTGGGGTGCAAAGTCACTGGTTTTCAGTCGGAAGTGTTGTTTCATGGGGAGAAGCGGGAATTGGTGTTGTAGCAACACAATCACTTGTTAACAAGTCTTTCGGTCTTAGAGGACTTGAACTTCTAAGACAAGGTAAATCACCTCAAGAAGCAATCAATCTCTTAATCTCAGATGACGATGGCAGAGATGTAAGACAAGTAGCTATTTTGGATACACATGGACGTGTAGCAACACATACTGGTCCAAAATGTATAAAATATGCTGGACATAAAATCGGCAATAATTTTTCTGTTCAAGCAAATATGATGCTTTCTGGTGAAGTATGGCCAGCAATGGCCGAAGCATTTGAAAAATGCGATAATTTATCATTACCAGAGCGAATAGTTAAAAGTCTAGAAGCTGCGGAATCAGTTGGAGGTGATATAAGAGGCAAACAATCTGCTGCGTTATTAGTAGTTGCTGGTGAGCCAACAGAGAATAAATGGGAAGACCCTTTAATTGATCTCAGAGTGGAGGATCATAATGAGCCATTGAAAGAATTAAACAGATTATTAAAAATCTTTCGTGCTTATGAACATATGAATAATGGGGATCTTGCTATAGAGAAAGGAGATATGACCAAAGCACTTAAAGAATATGATGCTGCCCAAAAAATGTTTCCAGAGAATTTGGAAATGATATATTGGACAGCAGTTTCTTTAGCAAATCAAAATCAGATGGATAAAGCATTAATACTGTTTAAAAGGATATTTAAAAAAGATAAAAATTGGCGCGTACTTACAGAAAGACTTCCTCATTCAGAGTTGTTAAATGTAAAAGAAGAAGAAATGAAGAAAATTTTATCATTAAAATAACATAATTTATGCTCGTATCTTTCGATAGGATAATACCGTGATATTTTTGTGTTTTAAATAATATTATACTTGAAAAAAAAATGTGATTGATGAAAAAATAACTCGGTATAAAAATGGAATTTTAGCTGCAAAAGAGTTATCTAAAAGAAAATATGCTGACCATACTTATTATGAAGATAAAATCTCCAAATTTGAAAGGATGTTAAAATTTTATGAAGATTTAAAAGTTTGGAAGACGTTTTCAGGTAAATAGGGTTTAGGTTATTTTTTTAGTTTCTTTACACTAGTTAAAGAACCTAATCAAACATTAATTTTTGCTATATTCAAATAAAATTTTCATCAAGCTGAAATAAATTTATCTGAAATTCGGTTTTTAATATTAGGTATAATTTATGCATTGATAAGCCTATTACATTGGAAGACGAACCATCTATTTTTTTTATAAACAAACTTGCCTTATCTCTTATGGAATAAGCTCCAGCACGCCCCTTCCATTCATTAGTTTTAATATATTCTCTTATTTCTTCATCAGAAAGTTTAATAAATTCAACAGATGTAGTATCTGAATCTACAACTACTTTTGGGTTTTTAATTTCAGTTATAGCGATTCCGGTTATAAGTCTATGTGTTCTTCCCATCATTTTTTTAAGGATTTCGAATGCCTCTTCTTCACTATGAGCTTTCCCGATAACTTTTCCATCAAGTTCTACTATTGTATCAGCTGCAACGATTATAGCATTTTCTTTATTATTAATCATTTTGCTTTTAGCAAATAATGCTTTTGCTTTAGCCAGTTCTTTTACAAGTTCAATCCCATCCAAGATATTTGTTTTATATTTCTCTTCATCAATGTTGGTAGCAAAGATCTCAAATGAAATCCCTGCTCGGTTAAACATTTCACTTCGATCAGTTGATTTAGAAGCTAAGATGATTTTTTTCAAACTAATTTTCACCTACTTTGAATTTAAAGACTACTTTATTATAAGATTAGTTTTTCTGTAAATTTTTTCATACAATTTTTATTAAAAATTAATAATTTCAGTAGACTAAGTAATCCAAATATTAAATTTATTTTAATAGCCAAATATATAATAATTATAAATTAGCTTATTAAAATTATGGAATACATGCTAATCTGTTTCGCATTGATAATATTCTCTTATTTTCTTATTCTTTTTAATTATATCCATTTTTCGCATAAACCG
>CAYNEU010000560.1:0-4731 GCA_964396275.1 uncultured archaeon
ATAGCTAAGAATCTTGAAGGGTAGTTAAATCTTGAAAAATATTCTGAATATGAATCAATATTTTTAATTAAATCATTTACTCTAATTTCTACTTCTTTACCATACGTCAATATTGAATATAAATCTGGAAATTGGAAGGAGTTTTTAGTAAATGAATGATTTTTAATTTTTCTATCATCATGGGATAGTTCTTCATGAATTTTTTTTCCATCCTGATTATAATGTGAAGTAGACTGATGATAAACTACTAATTCTATTGCTTCTTCAAGTAATTGGTGAACTCCCTTACCATGGACGGCTACAACAGGAATAACGGGCAATTTAAAAATTTCTTCTAGCTTTTTAAAATTTAATTTTAGATTTCTTTTTAATAAGATATCCATCTGATTAATAGCTAGTATCATCGGCACTTTTAGTTCTAATAGTTGAAATGTAAAAAATAAATTGCGTTCAAGATTTGTGGCATCTATTACATTAATAATAATATCTACTTCTTCTGAGACTATATACTCTCTACTAATAATTTCTTCTAGCGAGTAGGTTGACAGGGAATAAATTCCTGGTAAATCTACAATATTAAATCGATACCCTAAAAAATTTAGATTCCCTTCCATTTTTTCTACAGTTTTTCCAGGCCAATTTCCAATAGTCTGAGAAAGTCCTGTAAGTTGATTAAAAATTACCGATTTTCCAACATTTGCATTACCAGCTAAAGCAATATTAATAATACTTTTAAATTTCTTAGTTTCTTTATTTTGCTTTTTTACTGATTTAATGATTCTCATTTCTCTCAACAAAAAGATAACCAATATATTAAGGAAAAAATTATTAGTTTGTTTTAAAAATTATTTAGAATTTTCAGGTAAGACAATTATTCTAGCTGCTAACCCTCTTCCAATTACTAATAAAGATCCTTTCACAATTATTTCAATAGGCCCTCGAAAAGGAGCAGCTTTTCTTTTTATGATGATAACACCTGGAATAATTCCTAAATTAGCAAGTCTTCTTTTAGCATGATAACCTGCATCTACTCTTAATATTTTAAGTTTTTCACCGATAGTACAATCCATCAAACGTTTTATCAAATGTATACCCTTGTAATATTCTTGAAAAGACTTTTTGAATTTTGACTCCGTGAGAATTATTAGGTGATAAAAACTTTTTTTCTCAATTAAATTATGTATTTTCTCATATTTAAAGTTATTAGTTATACCTAAAAAAAGGTGTTTTTTCTTTAGTTTCTTGTAGCTATTTATAAAATAAAGAAAATAATTAACCCAAAAATAATAAGTGAATTCCTTAATTCAGCAAAATTAAAGGAATCATAAAATTTCTCTACATATTAGTATAAGTCAGTGAAAAACTTTTTTAATAATATTAGATCTGAATAATGATTCATAATATAATTCTTTCTAAGTGCATTCTATCCAAGAATGGAGAGTAATGAATAATCATTCAATAACATTTAAAAGTTACTATTACTTATATTTAATTAAGAAAAAATAATAAAATTTTAAGAGGTGAAAGAATCAATATGCCATGGGGAGATAGAACTGGACCAAGAGGATTAGGTCCAATGACAGGCAGAGCTTTAGGATATTGTGCGGGTTATGATACACCTGGGTATACAAAAGGCCCCGGAATGGGTCTTGGTCGTGGCTGGGGTGGTGGTAGAGGTTGGGGCCGTGGTAGAGGGTTAGGGTATGGTAGAGCTGGGGGTTGGGGTTATAGAACTCCTGTTTATGCTCCTGCATATACATCATATACACCTGGAATTATACCACAAATTAGTCCAGAAAATCAATTATCAATGCTAAAACAAGAAAAAGGTTATCTAGAATCAGAAATGAATGGTATTAAAAGCTCGTTAGACGATATCTCTAAAAGAATTGCTGAATTGGAAAAAGAAGAATAATTTTTTTTTATTTTTTTTATACTTTTTAAGAGGTAGATGGGCAAATGATTGAGATTCATGAAAGTTATGAAAATTATTTAAAAGCAATATATTTAATATCTAAAAAAAATAAAGGTGGTTGGGTATGCAATTCAGAGATTTCAAATTTCTTAAATGTTAAACCCCCTTCAGTAACTGACATGTTATATAAATTAAAGGCAGGAGAATTAATAGACTGGAGACCAAGAAAATCTTTAAGATTAACGAAAAAAGGAAAAATAATCGCTCAAGATATAATTAAAAGCTATAAGAATTTATGTAATTTTTTTAGGAATGTTTTAAAAATAGAAAACAGAACTTTAATAAAAAAATTATCTTGTGAAATTGAGCATCACTTAACTCCAGAAGTATCTAATGCTTTAGAAGATCTACTTCTTGAATATTAGTAGAATCTAATTTTTTATCTATAAAATCAATTCTTATCCTTATTTAAATTTAATTTCCAAAAGATTTGCTTATTATAGAGAGCATCTATAATCTTTTTTTGAGATTTAAGTTTTTTTAACTGTGAAACAATTTTATCTTCATCAAAATTAGAAGAAGAAAATGTTTCAATAATTTGATCTTGCCTCATTGGATGTCTCTCTAGTATTGCCAAAACTTCTTTTTCGAAATCTGATGAATAAATATTGAATTTCCCTACCTCTGGAAAATTAATATTAGTATAATCAACGAAGATTTCATTCAAGATTGAAAGTATGCTCTTATCGGGAATTTTTACCCATTTTTCTACTGGGGGCCTTATCGGAACATTTATATCAATTCTATCTGGTTTTATCAAATCTAATTTTTCTTTAATTTTTAATAATTCTTCTTTTGTGTCATTAATCCCTTTCATTAGCATTACTTCAATCCAAAATTTACCCACGAATTTTTTCCTAAAATCTATAAATCCTTGAATTAGATTATTAAAGGTAATGGAGGGGTGAGGTCGATTTATTTTTATGAATGATTTTTCATCCCAAGCGTCCAAACTAGGTAGAACTACATCTGAAGGCATTAAAGTATTCTGAACTTCTTTATCATAAAGTAAACTTCCATTAGTAATCACACAAACCGGTTTTTCAGATAACTCTTTAGCTCTTATGATCAAATCCTTTAAGTCTTTATATAATGTAGGTTCCCCACTCCCTACAAATGTTATATAATCAAATTTATTTTCATTTAATTTGATTGCTTTTTCGATTTCAGTTAAAATTTCTTTCTTTGGGAAGTAATTTTTCCTGATATTAGTAAAGTTGGTTGTTTTTCCTAATTGACAGTAGATACATTGAAAATTACACGTCTTAGAAGGAATTGGATCAACCCCTAAGGATTTTCCTAATCTCCTGCTAGGAACAGGTCCATATACATATTTCATGTTTTTTAGAGAACCTTTATCAAGAACGTTGAATCTTGTATTTCTCAATCGCATGTTTTAAAGTAGTTACTGCTAATTCAGCACAATGTTTATGATCATCAGGTAAGCCACCTAAAGCATTCTCGACATCAATTGGTTGTAATTTCTCAACAAAGTCTAATGCTTGGCCTTCTACCATCATAGTGGTTTGACTTCCCGCTGCTACTGTAGCACCACAGCCATCTGTAATAAAATTTGCTTTTTCAATTATACCTTCCTTGATCCTCAGAAAGAATTGCATTGTATCTCCGCATGTTCCTTCATATGCATGCCATACACTTATTTCATCATCCTTTGGTTTACCCCAATTTTTAGGATTTTGAAGTAATTCAACAACATATTTATTATATCTTTTAATTTCCTCTTCTATGATTTGTTTCTGAATTTCCTCTACCCATTTATCTAAATCGTCTACTGGCATTTTAATATTACTAATTTGAGGTTTTTCTATAAAACTTTGTATTATTTTTGATTTGATAATTTTTAAAATTTAAAAAAACTATTCTTTTATTTTTCTAGTATTCCTCTAATATTTTTGACCGTTTCTTTAAAGGCTTTTGTAGATATACTTTCAGGATACTTTAGTATAAAAGGCATTCCTTGATCTCCCTGCTGACTTACCTCAATTTCGAAAGGAATTTTACCTAATAGTCGAACATCAAAATCTTGAGCCGCTTTTTCTACTCCTCCTGGAGGATACAGATCAATATATTCTCCACAATGGGGACAATTAAAACCAGACATATTTTCAATAATACCAAGTATTTTTCGTTCCATTATTTGAGCCATCCTTATAGTTTTTCTTGCATCCATTAAAGCAACTTCTTGAGGGGTTGAAACTACGATAACGTTCTCATCTGGTATAAGCTGTAAGATGTCTAAAGTTTCGTCACTGGTGCCTGGTGGTAAATCGCAAATCAAATAATCTAATTCTCCCCAAATCGCTTCCCCTAAAAATTGTCTGACAGCACTCATTTTCATTGGACCCCTCCAAATAACTGGTGAGTCTGAACTTTCAATGAGAAATGCCATACTCATCGCTTTAAGATTTAATGGCCCATTTACAGGATAAAATCTTTTTTTATCAGGATCAACCCTTGGTTTAAGATTTGGATCTATACCCAACATTTTCAATACATTTGGCCCAGTTATATCCACATCTAAGATTCCAACTCTCAGTCCAACACTTACTAAGCTCATTGCAAGGTTTACAGCTACTGTTGTTTTTCCTACTCCTCCTTTACCAGATATAATGACTATTTTATGTTTAATTTTCTCCATGTTTTTTTTTATATTTTCCTCTAATTGATCCATCTTTTCTTTCTTTCCTTGTTCGACTGTTTTCTTCAAATCGATATCTGGAATTTCTTTTTCTTGA
>CAYNEU010000561.1:0-2422 GCA_964396275.1 uncultured archaeon
ATAGACTTTTAATTAGTCACTCTATAATTCCAAGTATAATAATAATCCTTTTGGGATATTTATTGAATTGGATAGTACTAATCATTGGTGGTATTAATTATTTGATTCATATAATTATTGATACTATTGATTGGGGTACAAATTTATTTTATTTTCAAAAAAAACAAATCGGTTTAAAATTATTACTTTCTAAGGAAGAATATGAAAATTTGCCTAAATATTTAGCCAGATATAAAAATCCCGCATCTTTTTTTGATGAAAAATATTATAATAGTAAAATATGCTTAGCAATAGAAGTTATTCTATTTATTTTGATGGTAGTATTTATCTTCTTATTCGCTGTCCAATATAGTTTTATGCTTCTATTGTATTTTCTTGGTTTATATTTTCATTTAAATCGTCATTTTACCTTAAAAAGAAATGAGAGAAATAATAAAAAACCTAACTTTTAATTGAAAAGTAAAAGATTTTTGTAAAACATTTAATTATTTACTCTAAAGTAGATAAAAATTATCGTCTTTTAAGCTGATACTATTGAATGAGAATGAGACAAAAATATTCAATTGTGATTTAAATGATACTAATTTATTTAGTTGTATTCTTGAAGAATTAAATGAAAAAGATCTAAACATATTATCGACCAACGCTCCAATAGTACATGATAAAACATTAATTAATTGTCTAAACGCAACTTTAGTTAATTGTTTAAGAAACAATAAAGAAGAATTAGAATTCCCCAAAGTTCAATTACACATTATAAAAAATGGAAGTAATGATTGGTTAATTGAACAAATTAATATTATAGTTAATAATCTATTTGATGATGCTATAATTTATCAAAAAGTGAATCAGTGCCTAAAATTTGTCAAAAATGCCTGTAAAATCGATGATTCTATTCAAGTATCTATTATTCAATCAGAAATCAAGGAGGAACTAAAATTTTATAAAATTAAATTAACTGAAATAGATCAATTATTTCATGAACTTAAAGATGATAAATCAAAGAAAAAGAAATTATTCTCACTTTTTAAAAATATGAATACTAAATAATTTATTAACCTGAAGTTGATTGTTTTGGATGAAATGAAAACCAAAGTCGGATTAAAATTAGATGAATTTGAGTCTCAAATGATCTTTAAATGTGATTTAGGTACTATGAAAGTTAAAGATTGTTATATTGATGAGGAACATCATCAAGAAGTTGATATGTTGGGACCTAATCCATCAAGAATGCTAGCATTAAGTGTGCTCTCTTGTTTAAGCGCAAGCTTTATATTTTGCTTAAAAAAAAGAGATTTTAAGGTCGATGACTTTAAAGCTGAAGCAGAGGTTACTATTGCCAGAAATGAAAAAGGTTTCTTGAGAATTAAAAAAATTGATGTGAATATTGAACCAAAAATAGAAAATCCAGAAAGTCTTAAAAGAGCAAAACAGTGTTTGAAAGCAGCGAAAGATGGGGTTAGTTTTTTTGAACAATATTGCATCGTAACACAGTCCGTACGAGCGGGTATTGAGGTAAATGTTAATCTTAATATTTAATTCATAATTTTTATTTTTATTAATTTATGGTGTTAAAAATTGTCAAATGAATATAAATCTCAAGTTGGTATAAAATTAGAAGATGAAATGATTTTTAGATGCGATCTTGGCAAAATTCAAATGAATGACTTATTTATTGATGAACAACATAAAAAAACAATTGACAAAATTGGACCAAATCCATCAAAATTATTAGCATTATCTGTCTTGGCATGTTTAGCTAGCAGTTTTACATTTTGTGTACAAAAGAACAACTTTTCATTATCCGATATCGAAGGTAAAGCAATTCTTACTAGTAAAAGGAATGAAAAAGGGTTATGGAGGCTTAAGAAAATCGATATAATATTAAACCCAAAGATTGATAATCCTAAAATGCGTAAAAGAGCAGATCAATGTCAAAAAAATTTTGAGCAGTTCTGCATCATCTCAGAATCTATAAGAGAAGGAATTGATATAAATATTAATCTTGATTATTGATCTTCCCTACAAATTAATCTGTTATACCATCCTCTGTAATTGAAAATATTGTATCACTTTCAGGAATATTTGGTGCGTCTACAACTTTGGCTACTCTTTGTTCACCTTTTCCTTTTCTCAAAAATATTCTAATCGTCGCACCATGTGCAACAACGTGTCCGCCCGTATGCGTTAAAGGATTACCATAAAATACATCTGGTTTAGCAGAAACCTGATTTGTAAATACTACGGCTAATTCATCATAAATTTCAGTTAACCTTAATAAATCGTGTATATGTGTATTTATAATTTGTTGACGCTCTGCTAAAGTCCCTCTACCAATATATTCACTACGAAAGTGGCCAATAAGTGAATCTACTATAATTAATTTTATATTTTTTTCTCCTATGATTTTTGGAGCTTCTTT
>CAYNEU010000562.1:0-1794 GCA_964396275.1 uncultured archaeon
AATGCTGCTATGACTTGTATGTCTAGTAAAATTGTATCTGAATCAAAAGAAAAATTAGCTCAGATTTGTTTGGATGCTATTGTAGCTGTTGCCGAGAAATCTGAGAATGGAAAATGGATTGCTGATATAGAAAAAGTCCAAATTCAAAAGAAAGAGGGAGATTCAATTGATGATACCAGTTTAATTAAAGGTATTATCTTAGATAAAGAAGTTGTAAGCCCTGGAATGCCAAAGAGTGTTAATGATGCTAAAATCTTACTATTGCAAAGTGCAATAGAAATTGAAAAAACTGAATTTGATACTAAACTTCAAATCACAAGCCCAGAACAAATCCAACAATTTCTTGATGAAGAAGAACGTATGCTAAGAACTATGGTCGAAAAAGTCACAAATTCTGGAGCAAAAGTCGTCATTTGCCAAAAAGGAATTGATGATATGGCTCAACATTTCCTTACCAAAGCAGGAATTACGGCAGTAAGAAGAGTGAAAAAATCTGATATCGAAAAACTCGCAAAAGCCACTGGTGGTGCAATTTTTACAAATCTCGATGACATTACCCCTGATAAACTTGGATGGGCTGGATTAGTCGAAGAACGTAAAATTATGAACGATTCGTGGATTTTCATTGAAGAATGTAAAGACCCTAAATCTGTTGTAATTCTTATAAGAGGAGGAACTGAACTCATCATTGATGAAGTTGAAAGAGCGATTCATGACGCACTTTGTGTAGTTAGAGATGTTGTAGAAGATGAAAAACTTGTTGGCGGTGGTGGCGCTCCTGAGATTGAGGTCGCCATCCAATTAAGGAAATACGCTTCCACTCTAGGCGGTCGTGAACAACTCGCTGTCGAAATCTTCGCAGATTCACTTGATATCATCCCAAAAACACTTGCGGAAAATGCTGGGTTAGACCAAATTGATACACTCATGAAACTAAGAGCTGCACATCAAAAAGGCAATAAGTTTGCCGGCACCGATTTAGATACTGGTGATGTTGTAAATGACATGGCTAAAATTGGCGTTGTTGAACCAACTGTCGTTAAAGTACAAGCAATTAAAAGCTCCACCGAAGCAACCTCAATGATTTTACGCATCGACGATGTAATTGCATCCGCGAAATCTGCTATGCCACCAGGTGGAATGCCTGGAGGGATGGGCGGTATGCCTCCGGGAATGGGAGGTATGGGTGGTGGTATGGGAGGTATGGGAATGCCACCGATGGATTATTAAAGATTTAATTATTCTTTTTAATTTATTTTTTCTTTCTATTTTTCTTTTAGTGTTTCAGTGAAATTTAAGGTTATTTCATAATATTGGATAACTCAATAATATCCTCCGATAATTTTATAAGGATATATTAGATCATTTAAGATGATTGAATTGGGTGAAATAATAAAGAATCGAAAGCACTTATCTCCAATTATCATTGCAGGCTTTTTATTATTTAATCTCTTTATCTCAATTCCAAACATTTCGGTTGCTCCTCCTCCACCTAGTCCACCAGACCAATTTATCTCTGAAATATTTCCAAATAGTACATTGCCTTTACAAATTCCTCACACCAATACTGTCATTATATTCAATTCCACTGATTTTCCTCATAAAATTGATATTAGTTTTGATGCAAATTATACTATTTACAATTCTGAAAACACAACCACTATACCTCTAATTCTGCCCTTCTCTCTAGCAGCAAATATTAGTGCTTTGATTTTTTATGTTAATGTAAATAATATTGTAATTGCTTATGTTTTATTTAGTGTTTCTCAATGTTATGTATTTTTTAGTGTAATT
>CAYNEU010000563.1:0-8243 GCA_964396275.1 uncultured archaeon
TCTTGTCCTGGTTGTGATTTATCTTTAATTTACAATAAATCAAATATTTTTGAAGAGGAGGACGCGAAAAAAGAAATAGTTCAAGATCAAACTTAAAGTTCAATAAAAGTTCATTTACTTAATCTATAAATAAAACTAACAATTTAAAATTATTAAAAATCAGAAATAATAAAAAAGGTAAACATAAATGGAAGAAATAGTAAGTAAAAAATCTTTTCGGCACTATATGTATTTTTTACTTGGACAACAATTCTCTATGTTAGGCTCAATGATCGTTGGGTTTGTCATAACTTGGTGGATGGCCGGAAATGTCATTTATCTTTCACTTTCAGTGTTTTTAATGTTTCTACCACAAGTTTTGATTCCACCTTTATCAGGCGTTCTAGCGGATAGATGGAACAAGAAAGCGATTATTGCAATATCAGATTCGATGCAAGCGGCGTTAACATTTTTGCTTTTTGTATTCTTTCTTATGGGTATTCAAAATGTAGCATTTATTCTCACAATAAATACTTTTAGAGCAGCATCACATGCTTTTCAATATCCTACAGTACAATCTCTCATTCCAACAATGGTTCCTAAGGACAAATTAAGCAGGATCAATGGTGTGAACTTCTTGAGTTCTGGATTTATTTTTAGTGTAGGACCAATGATAGCAGCTAGTCTTATGGTTTTTATTCCACAAACAGAAATGATCTTTCTTCTCGATATAATAACATTCTTAATCGCTTTGGTTCCATTAATAATAATAAAAATTCCTACAGTACAACATACTACCGAAGAGGCTGTAAAGAAGTCGATGTTTAAAGACTTTAAAACAGGCTTGTTGACAATCAAATTAGTACCGGGATTATTTGCTATGATTTGTTTTGCAATGATCTGGAACTTTATTAGTAGACCTTGGATGGTATTACTCCCTAATTTTATATATGACACTCATGGAGGCACTGCCTTAAATCTTGCTTTAGTAACAACATCGGGTCAAATTGGAAATATAGTAGGATCTCTAATTACAACATATAAAAAAACATGGAAACATAAAATTAAAATTAATATTATTGGAGCAGCATTATATTTTGTAGGGATGATACCTGCGATTCTTGCACCTACAGGGAATTATTTATTAATGATAATAGCTCTTTTTCCTGGATGGGTGCTCTTTCCAATTACAGTTTCCACATACTTGGCAATCCTACAAGTAGTTGTTCCAAAAGATAAGATTGGTCGAGTTATGTCAATTGATCACATGATTTCGATGGCTATAGCACCAATAGCAGCTCTTATAAGTGGTCCATTAGCATTATTCTTAGGAATAAGATTTCTATTTCTAATTGCTGCGATTATGGGAATAATCTTTCCGTTTATAATCTGGTCCTTCACGAAAATAAGACAACTGGAGATTATCGAAAGAGAAATCATGATGAAATCAGAAGAAGAGATAGAAGTGGAAGAAATCACAGAACCCACTGAAGAACCTACTGAAGTTATTCAAGTAATTGAACCAATAGAATAATTTTTTTTTCCTTTTTATTTTGATTCTTTCTTTTTCCCAAAGTAATTAGGGGAGGCACCACGGGGGAGGAAATGATAGAGAAACAGAATAAATTAAAAGAAAACTCTTTTTAATAAGAAAATTTTAAAAATGAAATGATCTATCTTTGTTTATTGGATAAATTTCGTCAGAGATGAATAAAATATGAAGATCTCTCAAAATTAGCAATTTTAAGATAAACACATTTGGAAAGGTTCTTTTATGTTAATAAATCAAAAAATTAATATATTTTAAATTTATGTATACTAGTATACAAAGATACAAAAAACGTGATTTTCATAAGCACCATACGGATTGATAAAAAACATTTGAAATTGTTGGATAGATTGGTTTCTCATTTAACTTTAAGAGGAAAAAAAATAAGCAAGAAGAATCTTGTAGCAAAAATGATTGAGGATGCCCTAATAGCTGAAGGTCTTGAAGAAAATGAAGTTTTAGAATCAATAATTGATGATCACGCATGGAAAGGATTAGACGATATTTTTGAGTTAGGTATTAAAGATTTATCTGAAAGAGTCGATGAAATTTTATATCAGTCAAATGGGGAAGAATAAAATGGCTGTTTTTTTAGATACAGGATTTTTATTGGCAATTAAGAACAAGGATGATAAAAATTTCGAAATTGCACAATCTTGGATGAGGAGGTTTCTAAAAAATGAATTTGGGGAAATTTATACCTCTACATTAGTGTTTAATGAATTGGCGACATTAGCATTGGTAAGAATAAGACGTCCTGATTTTGCGATAAATTTGGGAAATTACCTTTTGAAGAGTAGAAAGATAAAGATTATTAGTCAAACGGATGACGATTTTAAGAATTCTTGGGAGGTCTTTCAAAAATATAAGGAAAAAAGACTGTCTTTTACGGATAGCTCCATTTTAATTCATTGCAAACGTTTAAACTGCAATTTTTTAGCTACCTTTGATAAACACTTTAAAGGTTTAATTCCCTCAAATTTAAGCGAAATCTAATATTATTAGTACCCCTTTTTTAGGAGAGGAGACCACAGAGGAGGGAATATTAGAGAGAGATAATATAAGTCGAAATTACTTAGTAATTTAAGTTAAATTGGATCAATCCGTTTTATAAGCTTTATTTTATCAAAATCTGAATCATGAGAATAAATTTCTTGAATTTTATTTTCCAATAAACTTGCTGCAATTAGGGAATCCCTCCCTCCAGTTCTATATTTTTCAGCTATTTCAAATGCAAATAATATTGAAGATGTAGAAACGTCTAGTACATTGATATTTATCGAATCAATAATTGCAACTAATCGCTTCTTAACCTCAACATCTTTGTATTTAAATGCCTTAACTAACGCATGAAAACATTCCATAAATACTATTGAAGGAATGCCTATGAGTTCTTTCCCATTAACAATATTAATTAAAAGTTCCTTACAAGGTAGATGTTCAGGAAGATCTTTATTTAATGCATATACAAGAATGTTCGAATCGATTCCTCTCATGATTTCCACATACTCTTACTTGCCTTTATTACATCTATGTCTTTTAAACCCTCTGATAACGGATTTTCTAAAATCTTAAGAATCTTATCTTTATTAACCATTTTTTTTCTGAGGTCATGACAAAAAATAATGTAATCACCAATTTTCATATTGAGATGATCTGCTTCTCTTTTAATCTCCCACCACTTATCCTTTAAATCATCATCAATTACAATATTAGTTCTCATATATGTAAGTATGTATTACATACTTAAAAGTTTTATCTAATTGAATTTCTCATATAAAAAATCAACTATTAGAGAAGAAAGTTTGTATTACATATTTAAAAGTTTTATCTAGTTTAAACAAGATTTTCTTATTATCTTAGAAGGCTTAATCTCTTCTTTATAGACCATTAATTTTCAGACTTCATTTAAAGTTCATAGTTCACTTCAAGTGCGAATTAAAACTCTATTTATGAATTGAAAATCTAATTAAATTTAATTAATAGAAAATCAATTTTTTACAAGTTACTGATGTAGAACGGAATTTATTTTATGATATACGAAGTGAATACATAGAATAGTATCCCCTAAAAACAAGCTAAAACAAATAGATATTATAATTAACTAAAAGAGTTTTTTAAATTGTCTGAAAAATCTAAAATTGATGAAACATTAATAGAAAACACTAAATTAGTGGAGATAGAAGAAGACCCCGAACTTAAACTTATAGATAAAGTTATTCAAGATTATGCCCCGGAAATTGCATATTTATATCAAATTAGAGAAGATGAAGTAGAAGAACAACAGATAAAAACGGGCCGTCTTCACGAAAGCCGTATTTTAGGAATAGTTTTGCAATACTACTTAGAAGGAAAGAACAAACTTACTACAGGCGAAGTAGAGAAAGAATATAAAAGATATTTTAAAGAAATTGCTCGCTCTACAACTTCAACATATTTGAATATGTTAAAAAAAGAATCTACTCTACATACAGAACGAGATGGGAGAGTAGCTTATTATTTCTTTCGTGAAAAACCACCAATGGGAATCACACCTTTTTGGTTTACGAGAATATTCTGCATAGTTCCCGCTTATTTTCATCGAGGATTATTTTTTTGTAAATTATATACTAATGCGGAGAAACATATTCAACAATACATCAATGATTCTTATAATAGAGATATTAAAGATATTTTAAAAAGAAACTTCAAATTTATTACAGGATTAATAATATTAAATATTTTTAAAAATCGAAGTGCTAAATGTGTTGATTGCCAATTTAGTAAGGGAGAACTTTATATAAATTTGGAAGAGAGGATCACTGTGGCACTTAAAGACAGATCTGATGTTTTACCAAAGGAAATAACAGAAGATTTGATTGAAAAATATTCAGAAATACCAATGTTTAATGGAGCTAATATTAAAGAAGAATCTATAATGGAAGATATTGCTAAGGAGATAGCAAGAGCAGCTGATATATATAAAAAAGATTTAGACTTTCAAATTATAGTATCATCCCGGAGAAAAACTTCAAGATTAAATCAACAAAATGAACTAGAATCTCTAACAGAAGAATAATATTTTCCTTTTTTTTTAAGTTGTGAATTGTTTTACACTATCATCACCTTTAAATATTCTACTAAATAATTTAGTATTAGAAGGTTGTGAAAAAAAATCACACAACTTAAAAAAGACTAATTTAATGTGAAACATAAATGCAAGAAGCAGATAAGGACCTAGAAAGGTTAAGAATGAAAAAAGCCGAAATGTTATTAAAACATCAAAAAATGCCAGAACACGTAATAGAGATACATTCTTCTGAAGAATTTAATAAATTATTGAAGGATTATCCTGATAAAATAATTATTATAGATTTTTGGGCTGTATGGTGTGGGCCCTGCATATATTTTGCTCCAACTTTTAAGAAACTTCAAGGAGAATTTCAAAGCGAATTTATATTTGTAAAGGTTAATGTCGATGAAAATAACGCTATAGCGATGAAGTATGGAATAACAGGAATTCCAACAACCTTATTTATCAAAAATGATGAGGTTGTACATCAAGTTGTTGGAGCAATGAACTATGAAGGCATGAAGAGAGTATTAGAAAAATTAAAAAATAACTAATAGTTAAATAAATTCCTTTTTTCTTTAAATTTTTTATAATATTTTGAGCGGATTACCAATGGAAGTAATTGGAAAACATTTAAAAGAATTTGAGGAAATAGACAAGTTATTAGATAAAAAAGATATTTTCTCAAGTGAACGATTATTTAAATGCATCTTAGGCCTGAACAGTACAGAATCCAAAGTACTTGGATATCTTTTAAAAAATAAAGATGTTAGAACATCTGAAGTAGCGCAAGCATTAGAAATGGATAGAAGTTCTATTCAAAGAGCAGTTCAAGATTTATCTGAGTTAAAACTGATTAAACGTAGTTCGATGTCAATGAAAGATTATGTTCATGCGAAAGGGTTAATAGATGCTAAAAAACAAGGCTATCTTTACGTGTATAACGCGAAAAATATTGATTCAATTAAACTGCAATTAAAAAAGCTATTAGATAAATGGTACAATTCAATGTTAAAATATATTGAAAATCTTGAAAATCTATGCGAATGTTGTGGTTTCAAATTTGAACCATGTTAGACAATTTAATTGAACTAGATAGAAAACAGTTATGAATTAGAACATATAAATAACCTTGAAAGGAAGATCTTCCAAGATTTCTTTAACACCTTCCTTGAAATCCGTTGAAACAGGTTCAAAGCCATTTAATGTATAATTACTAACAGAGTAATGATCTGGCATGACGTTCAATAGGAATTCTTTTAACCTTTTAATATTTTTAGCGTTATCATTGACACCTTTTAAAAACATAGTATAAATGCCTAATTTTCCCTTGAAATTTTTACTAAATTCTATTATTCCTTCTAATACGTCCTTAGAATTTATAAATTCAGGACATGTATTAATTTTTGAAAATTGAAAGTGCTCAACGGTATTGAGATTAATAGCAACCAAGTCGCACCCATAAAAAACATTTCGAAAATTCTCATCTTGAAAAATTCCACAATTCAAATAAATCCCAATTTTTTGTTTAGGATATACCGCTCTAATCATATTTGTAATTAAAATAAAATTTGAAGGATTTATAGAGTCGGTAATTCCCTTAAACCATATTAAACTGGGAATGCCTCGAACATTAATACAATCTCTAATTTCATTAAACATTTCTTCAGTAAGGTTAATTAAATCTGAATCTTCAGAACATGTGCTGAAATCAACTGATAAAAGTGTTCCGAAATTAAAATTAAACTCAAGTGTTTTTACAAATCTGTAATCCATTAAGATCACATTTTTTTGGATTATTCACCGTTTGTTGATTCTCCAAGTAAGATTTTAGCTTCAGAAATTAATTTCTCTGTTTTGGCTAGATAATTTTCCCTGTAACTAGGATGCATCTTTTCTATCAATTTTTCTCCTTTCTCATAATATTCAAGAGCTTTTTCAATATTTCCAAGTTCCTTATAACATTGTCCCATTTTTAAACAAGTTTCATAGGCAAACCATCCAGTGGGTTCAAGGTTTAAAGCTTCTTTAAATTTTTCAATAGCTTTTTCGTATTCTTCAAGAACCATTAATACTTCACCATATGTATCATATGAATTTCCATATTTTGGATTAAGGCTTATTAGATGTTCAGCAGTTTCAATAGCTTTCTCTCTTCTTCCCGAATAACCTAAGATCATGGTTTTATTATTGATAAAGTCGTTATCGTGAGGATATAATTCAATTGCTTCATTAACAGTCTTCAAAGCTTCGTCATATTGTTTTAGAATGATTTGGACATAAGATTTTTGTTTCAATAGGCTGTACTTCAATGGTTGACGACTTTCTAACAATTCATTAATTAAACTTAATGCTTGAGATTCTTTCTTAGATGTTATTAATAAATATGCTTTCCTAGCATATAGAAAATTCAATGTTGGAGCTATTTCAATAGCAATATCAATAGAATTAATGCTTTCATCGTATTTTCCAAGCCCACTTAAAACTTGTGATTGAAATAGAAGATAAATTGTTTTATTATAACTAATTTTCTCAAAAGAGAGAGTAGATGTAATCAATTCAGTAAAGGCATCAATATTTGGCTCCTTAAATGTAAATCTATAAATCAAATTATATCCAAGTACTAAAGCTTTTGTAAAAAATGAAGTAGGATGTTCGGGATATATTGTTAAAACCAGATTAGCAGTCTCAAAAGCTTTATCAAATTTGCCGCGTGCTAAATAAGAATAAACCAAAATGAAGTAAGCAATTGTATCAATTCGGGGATTTTTTTTAAAATTATTAAAATCAATTTCATTTATGATTAAACGCTTTGCTTCTTTATATTTATTGATTAAACAATAATATAGACTTTTTAAAAGTAAAATTTCTTGATCATTTTGATTCAGGGTGGTTAATTGATTAATAACATCAAGGGGTTCATTATAATCCTTTACTAGTGCCATCCAATAAGTAATATAAATTAAATATTTTGTTCTTAATAATGATGAATTATCTGGATATTGAGATAATGCGTCATTAATATAATCTAAAGCTTTACCTCCTTGAGAGGTTCTCATTAAAATCTGAGCTTTTTGGCAGATCAGGAGAACATTAGGTGTGATTTTTAATGCATCCTCAATGATTTCTAAAGATTTTTCATAATTATCAATCAATAAATAAGTGATTGATTTTAATAAGTATCCAATAAATTCATTTGGATATTTATCAATAATTTCATTAGTAATTTTGACTGAATCATTAAAATTATTCTCTATTGTAGCTATAATATCCTTTATTATTAATTGATTTACGGTTTTTATCTTAGTGGTGATATTTTGAGATAGTTCCTTTGCTTTAGAAACCTTATTTCTATACAAATTTTTTATTATTTTATTATAAATATCTATTTTATTCAAATTATAGGTGTCCTGAACTTCACTTGTGTTTAAATAAAAAAATTTAGACAAAAACACAATATCTAATATATTGAAAGTGCTACTATCCATTGTATAATATAACTCATCCTCTTCTCCAGCTATTGCCATGTTTGAAGGATCAAAGGTTTGGAATTCTTCATTAACATTTTGCCATATAAATCCTGCTAATTTGGCTTCACTATCAACTAATTTTTTCTCAGTCTCAATTTTATAAGCTAAATATTTAATATATTCAGGTAAAAAT